>DATMUT010000390.1:0-5413 GCA_035563755.1 Novosphingobium sp. | reverse complement strand
ACCCAGCGACCCGCGCCATCGGGAAAAGGCCCGCAGCCGGGCGCCAGCGTTGGCAGGTGCATGGCCCCGCGCGCCACAACCGGGCCGGCGGCGGCCAGCAGGGCGGGCTGGTCGGGCTTGATGTCGACGCGGCGCGTGTCGATCTCGATCAGCGTCTCGATCTCGCGCCCGCCCATGAAGCGCGCCGAGGGTACGGGCATGCCATAGGCGTCGATGTTGACCAGGCAGTCGCGCCCCTGCGGCAGATCGGCGGTGGCAAGGGGGCTGGCCGGGCAGCGCATGGCGATGAACCAGGTGCCGGTCGAGAGGACGGTGGCCTCGTTGCGGGCGATTTCGGCATGGCCGCGCGCGGCCAGCAGGGCGGCGTTGGAATCATGCAGGCCGGCCAGCACCTTGACCTGCGGCGACAGGCCCGTGGCCGCGGCGATCTCGGGGCGCAGCGTGCCCACCACATCGCCCGCGCGGGCCATGGGGGCAAAGCGCGCCGCCCAGCCCTGCGCCTGGGCCAGCGAGCTGTAATCGGCCGCGTCGGGCGCCCACAGGTCCGAGTGGCAGCCAAGGCTGGTCACTTCGCTGCGCATCGCGCCGCAAAGCACGAAGGCCCAATATTGCGCCCAGGGCACCAGCGTGGTGCCAGCATCGGCCATCGCCTGCGGATAGAGCTGGTCCATCCAGAACAATTGCGTGCCGATGTTGAGCCCCTGCGGCAGCGCGGGCGAGCCGGTCTCGGCAAAGGGCGCGCGGATGGCGCGATAGGCGTCCATCACCTCGGCGGGCGGCTCGGCCTCGTAGTCGAGCGGGGGGAAGGCGAGGGCGCCATCGCGCAGCGCGCACACGCCCGCGCCGTGGCCCACAGGCACGATATATTCAACAGGGTGCGCGGCATGGCCGGCCAGCACCTGCAGGAACCAGTCGTGGATGCCGTGTGCGTCAAGGCGCGCGATGCCGCCTTCCTCGACGCGGGTGTTGGGGCGCACGGCCCGATCCAGCATCCGGCCATCGCGCGACCACAAGGTGATCTTGGCCAGCGTCTTGCCGATATCGAGAATGATGGCGAAACCTTCTGACAGTGCCCTGGCTCCCGTTTTTGCGCTGCGGCATGTGGTGCGTCGCGCTTTTTTGCATGTGCGAAAATGATCGCTTATGATTGTGTAGTATCGAATCCGATTGCCATTGGAAAGGGCTTTTGTTAGGCCCACGATCAAACACACACCTTGGGAGTTTCCCCGTGACCGCATCAACGTCCCCCGCCGCCCTGCCATTTGCCGTGCCCGCCAGCCGTTGGGATGATACGGTGGCCGCGGCGATGTCGCCCGAAGAATTGCTGCTGTATCGCTCCAATCTGCTCGGTTCCGATCTGACCGTCACCAACTTTGGCGGCGGCAACACTTCGGCCAAGCTGACGGGCGTCGATCCGCTTACGGGCGAGTCGGTCGAGGTGCTGTGGGTCAAGGGTTCGGGCGGCGACATCGGCTCGATGAAGCTCGATGGCTTTTCCACGCTCTATCAGGAAAAGCTGCTGGGCCTTGAAGCCCATTACAATGGCCCGGACGATGACGACAAGATGGTCGGCTATCTGCCCCATTGCACGTTCAACCTGAACGGGCGCGCGGCCTCGATCGACACGCCGCTGCACTCGCTGCTGCCTTTTGCTCATGTCGACCACGTTCACCCCGATGCGATCATCGCGCTGGCCGCTTCGAGCGGCGGCGAAGCAGCGACCAAGGAAATCTGGGGCGGCAAGATCGGCTGGCTGCCGTGGAAGCGTCCCGGCTATACGCTGGGCACGATGCTGCGCGATTTCCAGCGCGCCAACCCCGGCATTCAGGGCGTGATGATGGCCAGCCACGGCATCATCTGCTGGGCCGACAGCGCCAAGGAATGCTATGAGCATACCGTCAGCCTGATTGCGGACGCCGCCAAGTATCTGAACGCCAAGATGGAAGGCAAGGCCGCTTTCGGTGGTCAGGTCGTCGCCCCCAACCCGGACCGCGCCGCGATTGCCGCCGACCTGATGCCCCGCCTGCGTGGTTTCATGACGGGCGCGCGCCGCAAACTGGGCCATTATTCGGACGATGCCGAGGCGCTGGAATTCGTGGGTTCGGCCAAGTTTGCAGAGCTGGCCGCCCTTGGCACCTCCTGCCCCGACCACTTCCTGCGCACGAAGATCGCGCCGCTGACGCTCGATCCCGCCCGCCTGCAGGACGACGCCTATCTGGCCGAAAAGATCGCCGACTACCGCGAGTTTTACGCCGCCTATTACGAGCGCTGCAAGCGCGCCAACAGCCCCGCCATGCGCGACCCCAACCCGGTCGTCGTGCTGGTGCCCGGCGTTGGCCGCATCACCTTTGCCACCGACAAGACCACCGCGCGTCTGGCTGGTGAATTCTATGGCAATGCCATCAACGTGATGCGCGGCGCCGAAGCAATTGGCGACTACATCGCGCTGGACGAGCAGGAAGCCTTCGACATCGAATACTGGCTTCTCGAAGAGGCCAAGCTTCAGCGTATGCCCGCCCCCAAGCCGCAGGTGGGCCGCGTGGCCTTTGTCACCGGCGGGGCCGGCGGCATCGGCGCGGCGACGGCGGCCCGTTTCCTGAAGGAAGGCGCCTGCGTGGTGCTGGCCGACCGTGATGCGAATGCCGTCGAAGAAGTCCGCGCCGGTTTCGCCAAGCAGTATGGCAAGGACGTTGTCCGCGCCGTCACCTGCGACGTTACCGACGAAGCGCAGGTCAAGGCCGGTTTCGACACCGCCGCGCGCGAATTTGGCGGTCTGGACGTGGTGGTCGCCAATGCGGGCATCGCTTCCTCGGCGCCGATCGAGCAGACCACGGTGGAACTGTGGGATCGCAACTTTGACGTGCTGGCGCAGGGCTATTTCCTCACCGCCAAGCATGCCTGGGGCCTGCTCAAGCGTATGAAGGATCTGGGCGGCACCAGCCTCGTGTTCATCGGTTCGAAGAATGCCGTGGCAGCCGCCGCCGGTGCTTCGGCTTATGCTTCGGCCAAGGCTGCTGCCAACCACCTTGGCCGCTGCCTCGCGCTGGAAGGCGCACCCGAAGGCATTCGCGTCAACATCGTCAACCCCGATGCCGTCATCAAGGGCAGCAAGATCTGGGACGGCGACTGGCGCAAGGAACGCGCCGCCTCGAACAAGATCGATGCAGGCGAAGAACTGGAAGCGCATTACCGCAACCGCTCGATGCTCAAGCGCGACGTGCTGCCCGATGACATCGCTGAAGCTGCCTATTTCCTTGGCTCGGAAGCCTCGGCAAAGTCGACCGGCAACATGATCAACGTGGACGCAGGCAACGTGCAGGCCTTCACGCGCTGAATCTGCGAAAAAGGGAGAGGATGAAATGACCCAGTTGCCCATTTCCGCAGAACTGATCGCGGAGCAGAACGAAGCCGGCCTCGAGGCTCTGCGCGAGGATTACCACGCGCTGGGCCGCAAGCTGGCGCGCACCGGCATCGACATCGATGCGGTCAAGGGGCGCGTGGCCGATTTCTCGGTGGCGATCCCCTCGTGGGGCGCGGGGCGCGGCGGCACGCGCTTTGCCAAGTTCCCCATCGGCGGCGAGCCGACCAATATTCACGAGAAGCTGGAAGACTGCGCCGTCATCCAGCAGCTCAGCCGCGTCACCCCGCGCGTGTCGCCGCATTTCCCGTGGGACAAGGTGAGCGATTACAAGGCCCTGCGCGAGGAGGCGGCCAGCCTTGGCCTGGGCTTTGACGCGGTGAACAGCAACACGTTTCAGGACCAGAAGGACCAGGCCCACACTTACGCCAACGGCTCGCTGAGCGCGCAGGATGCCGCCACGCGCCAGCAGGCGATCGACCACAACATCGAGTGCATCGAGATCGGTCAGCAACTGGGCAGCACCGACCTGACCGTGTGGGTGGGCGATGGCACCAACCTGCCCGGCCAGCAGGATCTGGGCCGCAGCCTCGACCGCTATCTCGACGCCTCGGCGCAGATCTATGCCGCGCTGCCCGACGACTGGCGCATGCTGCTCGAACACAAGATGTTCGAGCCGGCCTTCTACTCGACCGTCATCTCTGACTGGGGCAGCTCGATCCTGGCGGCGCAAGAGCTTGGCCCCAAGGCCAAGTGCCTGGTCGACCTTGGCCACCATGCGCCCAACGTCAACATCGAGCAGATCGTGGCGCGCCTGCACCGCTTCGGCAAGCTGGGCGGCTTCCACTTCAACGACAGCAAGTATGGCGACGATGACCTCGACAGCGGCAGCATCAACCCGCACCAGCTGTTCCTGATCTTCAACGAGCTGGTCGAGGCCGAAGCCAATCCGCGCGACGGCTTCAACCCCAGCTACATGATCGACCAGTCGCACAATGTGACCGACCCGATCGAATCGATGCTGTCGAGCGCCGAGACGATCACCGGCTGCTTTGCCAAGGCGCTGCTGGTCGACCGCGACGCGCTGCACGGCGCCCATGCCGCCAATGACACGATGATGGGCTTTCAGGCCCTGCGCCGCGCCTACAACGTCGATGTGGCGCCCATTCTGGCCATGGCCCGCATCGAGGCGGGCGGCGCGCTTGACGTGCTGGGCACCTATCGCGTCAGCCAGTACCGCGACCGCAAGGCACAGGAGCGCAAGCCCGTGGGCCTTGGCGCGGGCATCGTGTGAGCGCTGGCCTGCCCCGACCCTGATGCGCCGGGCCGCCCCTTCCGCCACATGGAGGAGGGGGCGGCCCGACCTGTCCGGGGCCAATAATCGCATACCCCTTTATCGATGGTCTTCCTTGGGAGAGAATGATGACCAGCCCTAACGCCCGCGCCCTGCGCGCTGCCCTGATTGCCGCCAGCGCGCTGTGCGCGGCATCGGCCCTGCCTGCCCATGCGCAAGACGCTGCGCCTGCCACCACGGCCTCCGACGACCTGGCCACCCAGTTCCGCGATCCGCCCGCAACCGCGCGCCCGCGGGTGTGGTGGCACTGGATGAACGGCAACATCACCAAGGACGGCATCGCCAAGGACCTGGCCTGGATGAAGGCGGTGGGCATTGGCGGGTTCCAGAACTTCGACGTGAACCTGCAAACGCCCAAGATCGTCGACCATCGCCTGGCCTACATGACGCCCGAGTGGAAGGACGCCTTCCGCTTTGCCGCCAGCGAGGCCGAGCGGCAGGGGCTGGAAATGGCGATCGCTTCCTCGCCGGGCTGGTCGGAAACGGGCGGGCCATGGGTCGCGCCCGAGGACGGCCTGAAAAAGCTGGTATGGACCGAGACGCGCGTGCCGGCTGGCCGCGCCTTTGCCGGGCGTTTGCCTGCGCCCCCCAGCGTGACCGGCCCGTTCCAGTCGATGAGCAAGCCCATTGGCCTTGACGATCTGGCCACGGGCGAGGCGCCCAAGCAGCCGCCGGTCCATTATGGCGACATTGCCGTGCTG
>DATMUT010000389.1:0-2313 GCA_035563755.1 Novosphingobium sp. | reverse complement strand
CCCTTTTCGCTGCCGCGCACGACCCGGCCCTTGCCGATTTCGAGCCGCAGCGGCACCTCGGGCAGGGCCACGCCCACGCCATTGCCGCGCGGATAGCGGAAGGCGATGGGCCCGCTGTCGTGGCAGGTGGCGGTATAGGTCATGTGGACCAGCTCGGCCTCGTCGGCGGCTGCCATGACCACCATGTTGGGCAAGGAGGCCAGATAGGTGATGTCGAAAGTGCCGGCATGCGTTGCGCCATCGGCGCCCACCAGGCCAGCCCGGTCGATGGCAAAGCGCACCGGCAGGTTCTGGATCGCCACGTCATGCACGACCTGATCGTAGGCGCGCTGCAAAAACGTGGAGTAGATCGCGCAGAACGGGCGCATCCCCTGCGCGGCAAGGCCAGCGGCAAAGGTTACGGCGTGCTGCTCGGCAATGCCAACGTCGAAGGTACGGGTGGGGTGCGCCTTGGCGAATTTGTCTACCCCGGTGCCGCTGGGCATGGCGGCGGTAATCGCCACGATGCGCTCGTCCGTCTCGGCCAGCTTGGCCAGCGTCTCGCCAAACACGTTCTGATAGGCCGGCGCCTTGGCCACCGCCTTCACCTGCTCGCCGGTCACGACGTTGAACTTCTGCACGCCGTGATACTTGTCGGCCGCTTGTTCGGCCGGGCCATAGCCCTTGCCCTTTTGCGTGACGATATGGATCAGGCACGGCCCCTCGGCCGCATCGCGCACGTTTTCCAGAACCGGCACGAGCTGTTCCAGATTGTGCCCGTCGATGGGGCCGACGTAATAGAAGCCCAGCTCCTCGAACAGGGTGCCGCCCATGACCATGCCGCGAGCGAACTCGTCGGTCTTGCGCGCGGCCGAATGCAGCGGCGCGGGCAGCTTGCGCGAGAGCTTCTTGGCCATCTCGCGCAGCTCAAGGAACGGGCGCGAGGAGACCAGCCGCGCCAGATAGGCCGAAAGGCCCCCTACCGGCGGGGCGATCGACATGTCATTGTCGTTCAGGATGACAACCAGGCGGTTGCCGGCGGCCTCGGCGTTGTTCATCGCCTCATAGGCCATGCCCGCGCTCATCGAACCGTCGCCGATGACCGCGATTGCCTTGCCCGGCTGGTTGGCCAGCTTGTTGGCCATGGCAAAGCCCAGCGCGGCCGAGATCGACGTGCTCGAGTGGGCCGCGCCAAACGGGTCGTATTCGCTTTCCGAGCGTTTGGTGAAGCCCGAGAGGCCGCCACCCTGGCGCAGCGTGCGCATCTGGTCGCGGCGCCCGGTCAGGATCTTGTGAGGATAGGCCTGATGGCCCACATCCCAGATGACCTTGTCGCGCGGCGTCTCAAACACATAGTGCAGCGCCACGGTCAGCTCGACCACGCCCAGGCCTGAACCCAGGTGGCCGCCCGTCTGGCCGACAGCGTGGATCATTTCGGTACGCACATCGTCCGCCAGCTGGCGCAACTGTGTCATATCCAGCCCGCGCATGTCCGCAGGCACCTTCACCCGATCGAGGATCGGTGTCGACAGCTCAGATTCCATTCTGTCAGCCTTACACGCCCGGCCGAGCCCTGTCGACCAATCCAGTAACCATTTGCCCCGGTTCGCCGCAAAGCGGTGCAAGAGTGCATCGCTTTGGCGTCTGGCCGGCGCGCTTGGGCTGCCCCGAGCACAATGCGGACGATCTGTCCAGTCGCCATGAGCATGGCTTGTGTGATAGCGGGGGCCGACTTAGCGAATTTCAACAGTTTGCGTGGCCGGATCGGCGCGATTATTATGCGTAGATGGCGACAAGCCTGTGATAAGACTGAAAAAAGGGCATGAGGGAATGATAGGCATGGCACGAGTCGGTGCTTTGGGCGGCTTGCGGTCGCAGGGTTTGATGCGCGGTATGCTGCTGGCCGGGGCAGGGGGTGTGGGCGCGCTGCTGGCCGGCGCGGCGCATGCTGCCGACGCCGCCGATGGCCAGGGCGCGGCGCAAACCATTGTGGTCACGGGGCGCGGGCTGGATGCAGCGCCGGCAACGCCCGCCTACGACACGCAGGTGCTCGATCGCGATACGCTTACCCGCTCGGTCTCGGGCCGGATCGAGGATGTGCTGGCCAATGTGGCCGGCTTCCAGCAGTTCCGCCGCTCCGACAGCCGTTCGGCCAACCCCTCCTCGCAAGGGGTGACGCTGCGGGCGCTGGGCGGCAATGCGGCGGCGCGCACGCTGGTGCTGCTCGACGGCGTGCCCATGGCCGATCCCATGTTCGGTTCGGTCCCGCTTTCGGCCATCGCGCCCGAGAGGCTGGGTTCGGTGCGGGTCACGCATGGCGGCGGCTCGGGCGCG
>DATMUT010000388.1:0-4928 GCA_035563755.1 Novosphingobium sp. | reverse complement strand
GGGCAGGATGGGTGTGGCGGTGATCTGGTCGGCGGGGGCGGCGGGCATCGGCATCATCTCCAGAGCATCTATGTAGATAGCTACATAAATCACGCCAGCGTCAGATGCAAGCCCCGCGCGCCCCTGCCCATGGCCCCCTAGGGGTGGCTCAGGCTCCACACATAGGCGGCCACCGCTTGCACGTCGCTATCCGAGAGCGTTGCGCCGCCGCGTGCCGGCATGGCGCCGGGGAACTTGCGCGGCTTCGTCACCCCTTGCTCGATCACCCGCGCCAGCGAAGCCACCGACCCATCGGCCCACAGCCACGCCGGGCCGGTAAGAGCCGGCGCCAGCGCTGTGCCATGCCCATCCGCGCCGTGGCAGCCGGCGCAGGTGCCCTCGCGCTCGGCGCCGCGATAGATGCGCTCGCCCAAGGCCACCTGCGCGGCGGTAATGCCGGGCGGCAATGCTCGCGGCGAGGAGGCAGCCGGTGCGACGGCCGGGCCAGTGACCGCCACCGCGCGCGCCGCCACGCGGGGGGCATTGGCCGGCCCGCGATAGGTGATCCGCCAGACCCGCCCGCCAGCATCGTCCGACACATAAAGCGCTCCGTCCGGCCCGGTCGCTATGCCGGTGGGGCGGTGCGCGGCGCGGCCATAGGCGCGGTTTGGCCCGGCAAAGCCATCGGCGAACAGGGTGGCTGGCGCCGCGGCGCGGCCATCGCGCATGGGCTGGAAATAGACCTTGAAGCCGTCCTGCGGGGCCGGCGCGCGGTTCCACGAGCCATGGAAGGCGATGAACACCCCGTCGGACCACGCAGCGGGGAAACGGCCGGGCGCTGCTCCGCGCCCGTACCAGACGACCCCGGTGGGCGCCCAATGCGCCGGAAAAGCCGCCACTGGCGCGCGTTTGGTGGCGCAAGGGCCGGTGGCGCGCCCGCCATCACCGTCATATTCGGGGGCCAGCACCAGATGTTTGCGCGCCGTGTCGTAATAGCAATAGGGCCAGCCAAAATCGGCGCCTTTCGTTGGCGCGATCAGCTCTTCGGCGGGGTTTTCGACGCCCTGTTGCAGGGTGTAGAGCGCGGGCCAGTTCTGGTGCAACTGGTCGCGGCCATGTTGCACGGCCAGCATGCGCCCGGACGGATCGAATGTCATCCCGCCGGTGTTGCGGATGCCGGTGGCGTAGCGCTGCGCGGCCGAGAAGACCTGCCCCGGACGGTCGGCCGAAAAGGCCCAGATTCCTGCGCGCGTAAGCAGCTCGGTGCAGGGCGCGTGGCCTTTTGAGCCGGGCTGGCGGTTGAGCATTTCGCAGGTGTTGCTGGCCGATCCGACATTGACGAAAAGCGTGCCGTGCGTGTCGATGGCGATGGGTTTCATCGCGTGGTCGCCCGCCATCGGCAGGCCGGTCACGATCGCCTCGCCAGCCCCTTCGAGGCCCAGTGCGCCGGGGGCGCGGGCAAAGCGGCGGATGGTGTCGTCCACCTCGGCGTAGAGGTAGCCGCCGTGCAGCGCGATGCCGGTGCCGCCGATGCTGCCCTGCGCGGGCGTGGGGCCAAAGCGGGCGATGCGGTCGGCATGGCCGGTGCCCTGCGTGTCGCGCAGGGCCACCAGATAGCCAGCCTGCGGGTCGGGTTTGGTCTGGAAAAGCGCACTGCTCCATGTGTTGACGTAGACGGTGCCGTCGGCCGCAACGGCGATCTGGCGGGCGTGGCCCAGCCCCTGGGCAAAGATGCTGGCGCAAAAGCCGGGCGGCAGGCTGAGGCCGGCCTCGTTCGCGCAGCCGCCCGCCTGGCGCTGAGGGCCGGCAGGCGGGCGCCCAAACGCGGGCAGGGCGAGGAACGCCGGGGTGGCGCCCAGCACGAGGGCGGCTGTGAGCGCGGCGGTGAAGGCGCGGGGCATGTCTGGCGGTCTCCCTGACGTCCATCTGTCTGATTACAAAGTGGAACGATTGTTTATGTAACTTGCTACGCAATACTAGTCGGGGCTGCCGGGGCTGTCCATGCCTTATCACGCTGGCGGGGCGTTGACCGCTGGCGCGGCACTGCTTGTCCAACACCGGCAACCTTGGCCGTATTGGCCCGTTTTGCTGGCAGCAAGCGGAGAATAATCATGCCCCAAGGCGACAAGAGCAGCTACACCGACAAGCAGAAGCGGCAAGCGCATCATATCGAGCAAAGCTATGAGGCGCGCGGCCTGTCGGAACCCGAAGCGCAGGCCCGCGCATGGGCAACCGTGAACAAGCTGTCGGGCGGGGGCAAACTGTCCGGCTCGGGGCGCAACGATGCCCGCTCGCGCGAGCAGCGTTCGGCGGCTGCGCGCAAGGGCTGGGCCACGCGCCGCCGCCGCGCGGCCCAGAGCTGAGAGTTGCGCCCGCGCCCGCCTAGCGGCTGAGGCGTTTCAGATTGGCGCGCACCTTGCCGCGATAAAGCGTGACGGCGCGCGCGGCCTGCCGCTCGGGCGGGGCTATCCAGCGGCCGTCCCATTGGGCGGCCCATTGCGCCATCGCCAGGCGCATAGCCACTTGCGCCAATGCCTCGACCTTCTCGCTCACCATGCGCTCGCTTTCGGCGGCGGCGCGCCGGTCGGCCTGGGCGATCAGCCACAGGCGCAGGCCGATCACCTGCATCGCCTCGCTGCACAGCAGCGCCCAGTCGCACCATAGCGCGACGACCGGGGCTGGCGAGGGGATCGGGAAAGGGAAATCGGGCATTTTCGGACGTCTCCTGATGCCGATGGGCAAGGAGAGAAACAGCGGGCAGGCGGCGGGGTTCCGCAATTGCGAAAAAGGTTTTGTGCGCTGCAGCAATGGCGGCTGGCGCGCTTTGGGCCGTGTAACAAAAATGTCACATGTGATAACCCGTATGACACGCGGCCCCCGCTATTCGTCGAAATGGCGTTGATTTGGGCGGCGCTGGCCCCTAATCGCCACCCCCACAACGAGAACATAATCCATATCTTTGATTTTTAAGGATTCATATGCAGAACTGGAACAAGGCTGCCCTGCTGCTGGCCGCCATCGCCGCTCCTGTGGCCGCTCACGCTCAGGCCGTTGACGGCATCGACGCATTCGTGTCGGTTGCTGCCGGCTACAACAATCTGAACGGCGAAAAGTACAACGTACAGGACAGCAACGGCAACGCCTACAACGGCGGCGTTCACGCTTCGGCCGACGGCCTGGCAGTGGACGTGCGCGGCACGATCGCCGTTCCCGTGACGCACCTCATCGGCGCCCAGATCGATGCAGCCTTCGACCACAACGTGTTCAAGATGAACGCGGTCGACTGCACGGCCTGCACCGCCAACAAGCTGGACGACACCTCGCTGGCCGTGCACGCTTTCGTGCGCAACCCGAACCGTGGCCTGATCGGCCTGGTCGCCCAGCGCACCACCACCTCGAACAACAACTACTACGGCGGCCAGACGGCCTATTTCGTGGGTGGTGAAGGCCAGTACTACGTCGGCCCCGTGACCGCCTATGCGCAGGTCACCTACGGCACCGTCGACTCCTCGTATCTGAGCCAGCAGGGCATCAACCTGCAGGGCCAGCTGCGTTACTACCCGCTGCCCAACCTGCTGATCGAGACCAAGGGCGGTTACGAGCGCTTCAGCAGCTCGTACTTCCTGAACGGCGGTTCGGACTGGAGCCAGCCGCTCAAGAGCTGGATGGTTGGCGCCAAGGCCGAGTACAAGCTGAACAAGCTGCCCGTCAGCTTCAGCGTTGACTACGAATACCGCGGCATCAAGAACAGCTACGACTACGCCTACTCGGGCTATTCCTATGCCGAGAACGTCGACTACCACGACAGCCGCCTGATGTTCGGCGTGAAGCTGAACCTGGGCCACTCGCGCACGCTGCTGCAGCGCGACCGTTCGGGCGCCTCGCTCGACACGGTGAACCTGCTGGCGATGCAGTCGCGCACCGCTCTGGGTGGCGGTCTGGACTGATCGCGCGCAAGGGCAGGCCGGGCCAGCTAACAGGCCCGCCTGCTCGGGCGATGCAAAAAAAAGGCGGGTGCGGCTTGGGCTGCGCCCGCCTTTTTGCGTCGCTTGCCCGGCATCGCCCGGCATCGCGGAGCAGCGTTGCCAAGCGGTACGGCATTGGCCTCTTTCCGGCCGGTGGGATGTCGGGCAAAAGGATCTGCCGCCATGGCGCAGCCCTTGTTTGCCTCGGCGTTTCCCTTTCGGGTGGGCGCAGGGCTGGTCAGGTGGCAGAGCGGGAAGATCGTGATGCCTGCACAGCCTTTTGCCTGTTTTGCGCCGCCTGTTTCTGCCCAGACGCCGCTGCGCCGCGCCATAACCGCCGCCAGCCTGCGCCCCGAGGCCGAGTGCGTGGGCAGCCTGCTGGCCCAGGCGCGGCTGCCGGCAGGGCTGGGCGGCGCCATTGCCGCTACTGCCACCCGCCTCGTCGAAGCGCTGCGCGCCATGCCCGCGCGCGGCGGTATCGGGGAACTGGTGCGCGAATATGCCCTTTCCAGCCAGGAAGGCGTGGCGCTGATGTGCCTGGCCGAGGCGCTGCTGCGCATTCCCGATATGCCCACGCGCGATGCGCTCATTCGCGACAAGGTGGCAGGCGCCGACTGGCCCGCGCATCTGGGCAAGGGGCGCCCGCTGTTCGTCAATGCCGCCACCTGGGGGCTGATGGTGACCGGGCGGCTGGTGGGCAGCCATGACGAGGAGGGGCTGACAGCCGCGCTCATCCGCCTTTGGGCGCGCGCGGGCGAGCCGGTGATCCGGCGCGGGCTCGACATCGCGGTCGGGCTGATGGGCGAACAATTCGTGTGCGGCGAAACGATTGGCGAGGCGCTGGCCCATGCCCGTCGCCGCGAGGGGCAGGGCTTTGCCCATAGCTACGACATGCTGGGCGAGGCGGCGACCACGGCGCAGGATGCGGCCCGCTACCTGGCCGATTACGAGCAGGCCATCCATGCGATAGGCGCGGCTTCGGCC
>DATMUT010000387.1:0-3115 GCA_035563755.1 Novosphingobium sp. | reverse complement strand
CGTCATGCGTCTCGCGAATGCGGCGCGTGGCCTCGAGCCCGTCCATCTCGGGCATCTGCACATCCATCAGCACGGCCGCGTAATGGCTGCCATTGTCCGCCACCTGCCGGCAGGCAATGCGCCCGTTCTCGGCCGTGTCGACCGCAAGCCCGGCATCGCCCAGCAATTCCACAGCAATCTCGCGGTTGATCTCGTTGTCCTCGGCCAGCAGCACGCGCAGCCCCTGCAGATGGGCCGCCACACGCGGCGCCTCGCCAGCCGTGCCGGGGATGGCCGCTTCGCCAGCGCCTGGCCCCTGCCGGTCGGCCAGCACCTCGCGCAAGGTCGAGAGCAGGCTGCGCGGATTGATCGGCTTGGTCACGAAGGCCGAGATCTCGGCGCCGCCCTCGCGGCTCATCAGCTCCTCGGCGCCATAAGCGGTCACGATCAGCGTGATCGGCATGCGGCCCAGCCGTGGGCGCTCGCGCATCGAACGCACCGTTTCCATCCCGTCCATGCCCGGCATCTTCCAGTCGAGCAGCACAAGGTCATAGGGGCTGGCATCGGCAACCGCGGCATCCAGCGCCCCCAGCGCCTCCTCGCCCGAGGCCACGAGGTCGACGCTGACGCCCCAGTTGGCAAAGATTTCCTGCATGATCTGGCGCGAGGCCGGATTGTCATCGACCGCCAGCACGCGCATCCCCTCAAGCTCGGGAATGGGCCCGCTGTCTTGCGCGTTCTGCGCCTCGGGCAGGCCCAGCACCACGCTGAAGGTAAAAGTGCTGCCCATGCCCGGCGCGCTCTCGACGCGGATGGCGCCGCCCATCTGCTCGATGATCTGGCGGCAGATGAACAGGCCAAGGCCGGTGCCGCCAAAACGCCGCGTGGTCGAACTGTCGGCCTGCGCAAACGAGCGGAAGAGGCCGGCCTGCTGCTCCTGCGTCATGCCAATGCCGGTATCGCGCACGAAGATTTCAAGCGTGGTGGTAGCCTCGAGCGCCGGGATGTCGGGCTTGGCCCCCTCGGGCGCAATGGCGCGCACGCCCACCGTTACCTGCCCGCGCTCGGAAAACTTCACCGCATTGCTCAGCAGGTTGAGCAGCACCTGATTGAAGCGCAGCTCGTCACCGGACACCAGGTGCGGCACATCGGGCGCGACCACGGCGTGGATCGACACCCCCTTGGTTCCGGCATCGATGGCAAGCAGGTTGATCTGCCCATCGACGGCCGCGCGCAGGTCGAACGGGCGCGTCTCGAGCGTGAGCTTGCCTGCCTCGTTCTTGGAAAAATCGAGAATGTCGTTGATGAGGCGCAGCAGCGAAACGCCCGCCCCATTGATCTTGGTCACGTAATCCTGCTGGCGCTGGTTCAGCTCGGTGCGGCTGATCAGGTGGCAAAAGCCCAGGATCGCGTTCATCGGCGTGCGGATTTCGTGGCTCATGTTGGCCAGGAACATGCTTTTGGCCCGATTCGCGTTCTCGGCCTCGCTGGTGCGCTCCTGGAGCGCGGCATTCTTGGCCAGGATCTCGTCGCGCAAATGCTCGAAACTGTCGACCAGCATGTCGCTGAACCAGATCAGCACACCTGTCTGCAAGGCCACGATCGCGGCGTGCAGCAGCACCCGGCCCAGATTGCCCTGGCCCGGAAACACCGCGTAAGGCAGCAGATACAGCAGCACCAGATGATGCAGCGCCGTGGCGCCGGCGGCCATCAGCGTCGCGCGCCTGTCGCACCACACGATGGTAAGCGCCAGCACGGCGAAGAAATACATGTGCATGTCCATCTGCCACGCATGGTCGCGCAGCAGCAGCAGCAGCAGCGCCGGCTCGCCCACGAGCGCGACCGAGGAGAGATAGCGCGTGGAAGGGGCAATGCCCCGCCGCGCCCATTGCAGATGGTAAACCCCCGCCAGAAAAGCGGCGGCCGCCCCCGCGCCCACCGCCGAACGCCCCAGGGCCCAGGCAATCAGCGCCAGCGCCGGCACATGACCCCACAGGAAGAACACCAGAAAGCGCCCGAAGCGCGCGCGCAGCTTGTCGAGTTCAGCGGTCATTGCGATCTGTCCACACGTGTCAGGAATTCCAGGCATCCGCCCTGTTGCGGCGCGGGCATGGCCACCCACGCACCGGCCGCGCGCAGCCGCCGGGCAAAGGCATTGCCGCTGCCGCCATCGGGCCGGGCCAGCGCGACATTGCCAAGACGCCCCTCGGCGGCCAGGCTGCCATGAGCATGCACGATCATGTTCAGCACCTGCCCGCGCGAGGCGCCGGGCGCCGCGATGACAAGATATTGCCCATTGTCGTTGCCAGGCACGAGCCACGCCGCCCCCAGCCCCGCCAACCCTGCCAGCAGCAGCAGAGCTGCCGGCACGCCATCGCGCCAGCCGCCAGCGGCAGGCCGGGCAGAAGCAGAAACAGGCGGGGTGGAAACAAATGCGCGCGCAGGTGGAATGCCATTTTCCACACGTGCCTCCAATTTTTGTCGCGACCCCAAAAGTTACTGATTTAAATTAAAAACGCGTTACCATTCTTGAGGCACTTCACGCAAAAACGCCCGCAACGGCAAGCATCAGGCCTGCCACGCGCGCGGATCCCGCAGGCCATATGGTTGATTGTGCGCCAAAAAAGAGGCGTGCAGAAGAACCTCTTCCGCACGCCTCGTCATAGGTATTCCGATACAGGCTTATTGGGTGAGATTGGCCGCCACAAGGCCGCTGCCCGTTGCGCTGCCGGTCACGGTGCTGGCTGGCACGGTCACGTCGCTCTGCCCTGCGCGTACCACCAGGCTCTGCACGCGGCCGCTGCTGTCGGCCACGACCTGACGCACCTTGCCCAGCCGCTGGCCGTTCACCGACCGCACCACCATGCCCGGCTTGACCGGAACGCTGCCCGACAGGCTCGAGGCCGCGCTGCCGGCAACCGCCAGTTCCGAGCGCGCCGCCGTACCTGCCACGCCCATCGTGCCGCGAGCAGCGGTGCTGACTGTGGCCGCGCCATTATACGCGGTCGAAGTCAGCTTGCCCGAAGCGGTTTGCGCCGCGCCTGCCGCCTTCTGGCCAGCGCTGCTGGCAGTGCTGGTCGCGCTGGTGCGGGCCGACTGGGCCGCGCCCTTTACCGCATCGGTGCCCACCAGACCG
>DATMUT010000386.1:0-3219 GCA_035563755.1 Novosphingobium sp. | reverse complement strand
CATCGGCACGCTCAACTTCTCGGACGGGGTCGAGCCATCGGTCTCGACGGTGATCGACGGGGTGGTGATCGGCCGCTCGGCGGCCTCCTTCTTCGACTTCAGCGACATCTCGCGGGTCGAGGTGCTGCGCGGGCCGCAGGGCACGCTGTTTGGCAAGAACGCCAGCGCCGGCGCCATCAACCTGGTGACCGAAAAGCCCAGCCTGACCAAGAACAGCCTGGATGGCACGATCAGCTATGGCTCGTACAATGATTTCCGGCTGAAAGGCTCAGGCTCGCTGGTGCTGGTGCCCGACCGTCTGGCGCTGCGCCTCACCGGCTTCCGCTCGACCGCCGATGGCGTCATCACCAACCTGTATAACGGGCAGAACCTCAACAATATCAACACATGGGGCCTGCGCGGCAAGCTGCTGTGGGAACCGGGGGCCGACACCTCGCTCTACCTGATTGCGGATTATTCGAAGAATGACCGCAATTGCTGCGTCTCGACCATCCGTTCGGTGCTGCCCACCACGACCTATTACACGGGGCAAACCCGCGCGCAGCTGGTTGCCGGCCAGCCTTTGGGGCCAAACAACACCTATGTGAACATGGATGGCGCCACCTTTGGCAACCAGAAGGCCGGCGGCGTCTCGCTCGAGGCGAATACGAAGCTGCTGGGCCAGACGCTGACCTCGATCACCGCGTGGCGCGAATTTGACGACTACGACAATAACGACACCGACGGCGTGCAGGTGAATGTCTACAACATCAACAACGCCCGCCAGCACCAGAAGCAGTTCACGCAGGAGCTGCGCCTGACCTCGCCCGCGCGGCAACGGCTGGAATATGTGCTGGGCCTGTATTACTTCTGGCAGGACCTGCGCACCACCACGCAGATCCAGGGCACCGGCAATCAGGTGCTGGGCGCGGGCCAGTACATCGGCAACCAGATCGACCGCGACATCACCAACAACAATGGTGCGGCCTTTGGCCAGCTCACCTTTCATGCCACCGACCGGCTTTCGCTCATCGGCGGCTTCCGCGTGACGACCGAGAGCGCCGACGCCGATTTTGCCCGCATCGTGCTGCCCGGCGCCACAGGGCCGGCAACCGGGCTTGGCGGGCCGGCCTATACCGCGCCGCGGCTGCACTTCGCCCATACCGACTTCAGCTATCGCGGCGGCGCGGAATACAAGATCTCGCCCGATGTGATGGCCTATGTCACCTATACCCGCGGCTACAAGGGGCCGGCGATCAACCTGCTCAACAACCTGTCGGCCTCGGTGGTCAACGCCGGGCAGGCGGTGCTCAAGCCCGAGATCGCGCGCAATCTGGAAGGGGGGCTGCGCACGCAGTGGTTCGACCGCAAGCTCACCCTCAACATCACCGGCTTCCACGAGACCTTCACCAACTTTCAGGCGCAGACCTTCAATTCGATCCTGGGCACCTTTACGCTGGCCAATGCCGGCAAGCTGACCACCAATGGCGCCGAGATCGAGATCGTGGGCCGCGCCGCGCCGGGGCTGAACCTGAGCGCCAACATTGCCTATACGGCGACGCGCATCGATGGCTTCATCGTCTCGTGCTATCCGGGGCAGGGGGCGGCGCAGGGCTGCGTCAACGCGCAGCAGAACGTGTCGGGCCAGTCGCTGGCCAATGCGCCCAAATGGGCCTTCACGCTGGGCGCCGATTACACGCATGGTGTGGGCGAAAGCCTGCGGGCCAAGGCGTCGCTGGGCTATACCTACCGCTCCTCGGTGTTCTTTGGCTATTCCGACCCCAATACGGTGCAGGGCGCCTATGGCCTGCTCAACGGCTCTGTGGGCATCGAGACGAAGGACCGGCGCTATCGCCTGACCGTATGGGCGCGCAACATCACCGACCAGCATTTCGCCACCAGCATCGGCACCGGCTATCTCGACACGTCGGGCACTGGCGCGGGCTATACCCAGCTGCTCACCACCGACGCCTTCCGCACTGTGGGCGTCGAGGGGGCCTTCCGCTTCTGACCCACCCTCCCTGCCGCGCGGGGGGCGTCATGGCGCGGCCCCCGCGCGGATTTTTTTACATGAAAGGCCCGCCCTCATGATGCTTTCCCGCCGCCGTTTTACCGGGTCGCTGCTGGCCGCAACGGCGCTTGCCGCCCCGCTGCGGGCGGCTGCTGCAACCGGCGCGCGGCCCAACATCGTCACCATCATCCTCGACGATGTGGGCTATTCCGACATTGGCTGCTTTGGCTCGGAAATCCGCACGCCCGCCATCGACAGCCTGGCCAAGGGCGGGCTGCGCTATGTCCGCTTCGACACCAAGGCGGTGTGCGCCTCGACCCGCGCGGCACTGATGACCGGGCGCAACAGCCACACCGTCAACATGCCCGACGTGCCCGACCTGACCGGCGTGATGCGCGGCGACCCGCGCATGGAGGCCATGTTCCGCCTGCCCGACAATGCGCAAACCCTGCCGCAGGCGCTCAAGCGCGCCGGCTATGCCACATGGGCGGTGGGCAAATGGCACCTCATCCCCATGGGCGAACTGGGCGAGGGCGCCCCGCGCGACCATTGGCCCCGCCAGCGCGGTTTTGACTATTTCTACGGTTTCCCGCGCGGCTGGACCGACCAGTACCGCCCCGAAATTGTCGAGAACGACGCCTATGTGCACCGCGATTTTCCGGCCGGCTACCACCTGTCGGCCGACCTTGCCGACCATGCGATCGACCTGATCGACCGCCATGCGGGGCAGGCATCGGGCAAGCCTTTCTACCTCAACCTGGCCTTTGGCACCGCCCATGCCCCGCTGCAGGTGCCGCGCGAATATTCGCGGCCCTACGACGCGATGTATGAAAAAGGCTGGGACGCCATCCGCGAGGAGCGTTTTGCCCGCATGAAGCGCATGGGCGTCATCCCCAAGGACACGCTGCTGCCCCCCCGCGCCGAGCTTGATCGCGCCTGGTCCAGCCTGTCGGACGACGAGAAGGCCGTGTTTGCCCGCTACATGGCGGTCTATGCCGGCTTTATCGAACATTGCGACCGGCAGATCGGCCGCGTGATCGACAATCTGCGCCGCCACGGCCTGCTTGAAAACACGCTCATCGTGCTGATTTCGGACAATGGCGCGGCATCCGAGGCCGGGCAGAAGGGCGAGTTCGACGGCCTGTACAAGCCCAACACGCTGACCCCTGCCCAGCAGCGCGCCCGCATCGACGAGATCGGCACCGGCAAGACGCAGGCCGAATATCCGC
>DATMUT010000385.1:0-2442 GCA_035563755.1 Novosphingobium sp. | reverse complement strand
AGCCCCGCCTCGACCGCGGCGCGCAGGGTGGTCAGGTTGGGCGTCTCGACCGCGATGCGATAGGGCCGCCCGGCCGCCTCGAGCGCGCGGATCGCCTCTTCGCGGAAGCGGCAGGGCGGTTCGAGCACGGCCAGCGGAATGACGGGCGCGGTGGCCAGTTCGCGCCGGCCATACCAGCCCATGGGCGCGCGGGCGATCGCCTCGGGGTCGTGGCCGGCGGCAAAGCCCAGCACGATGTCGAGCTGGTGCCGGTCGAGCTGGGCCAGCAATTCGGCGGTGCCGGCCACGCGCGAATAGATCTGCGCATCGGGGTGCAGTTCGGCAAACTGGGCCAGCATGCCCGAAAACAGCGTTTCGGCAAAATCCTGCACCATGCCGATGCGCGCCGGGCCGGCAAAATGGCCAGCGGTCACGGCCACCACCGCCTCGTCGTGCAATTGCAGAACGCGGCGGGCGTAATCCAGCATCAGGTCGCCCGCGGGCGTGAGCGTGAGGCGGCGGCCGTCGCGGTGGAACAGGGGCTGTTGCAGCAATTCCTCCAGCCGCTTGATCTGCAGGCTGAGCGCGCTTTGCGTGACGAACACCTTTTCCGAGGCGCCCAGCATGGAGCCGGTGTCGACAATCGCCACGAAGCTGCGCAGCAGGTTGGTTGGCAGGTTGACGGGCATGGCTTTCCCCTGTGTTCTTGTGGTTATGCGTAAGGTTGCGCCGCCCGGAACGCTTGGGCGGGGGGCGGCTTATTGGCGCTGCTTATGCGTGGCGGTTTAATCTCAATCAAAACACTAGAGTTTATGCCCCGCATAGTATTTCTTGCCCGCCTTGCGCCAACCCCCGCGTTCCGGGCGATTCCAGCGCTTTGCCACCCCCGTCCGGCGCCGGGTATGAGCAGGGGTCATAAGCAGGTGGCAAAAGTCAATTGATGGAATAGAGTTTTTGCCATTCCCTTGCGGCATCCTTTTGCCGACCAGGGTTTGTGAATCATGCTTCGATCGCTGTTGCGCCATACAGGCGGCGCGCGCTGGGTTTCGCCGCTGGCCTTGCTGGGCCTGTGGGAACTGGCCTCGCGCCTTGGCCTGATCCCCGAACGCACGCTGGCTGCGCCCAGCGCTGTCGTCCGCTCGCTGGGGCAGATGATCCTCTCGGGAGAACTGCCTGACAACCTGCTTGTCTCGTTCTGGCGGGTGGCACTGGGGCTGGCCATTGGCGTGGGCGTCGGGGTGGTGCTGGCGCTGGTGGCGGGGCTGTCGCGCCGGGGCGAATATGCCATCGACCCCATCATCCAGATCAAGCGCACCATCCCCGCGCTGGCGCTTACGCCGCTGTTCATCGTGTGGTTCGGCATTGGCGAGACGCCCAAGGTGGCGCTCATTGCCTTTGCCTCGACCTTTCCGGTCTACATCAACCTGTATGCCGGCATTCGCGGCGTCGATGTGCGGCTGGTCGAATGCGCGCGCAGCTTTGGCCTGACCCGGCTCGAGCAGATCTGGCACGTGATCCTGCCCGGCGCCTTGCCCTCGCTGCTGGTGGGGCTGCGCTATTCGCTCTCCATCGCCATCCTGATGCTGGTGGTGGCCGAGCAGGTGAATGCCTCGGCCGGGCTTGGCTATCTGGTCAACAACGCGCGCGACTTCATGCGCACCGATATCATCGTCGTGTGCCTGCTGGTTTACGCAGCGCTTGGCCTTGGGGCCGACGCGCTGGTGCGCATGGTCGAAAAACGCGCGCTCGCCTGGCGCCCCAACCTCGTCGAAGCCTGAGAAGGAGAACGCCCATGGATGCCCGTCTGGCTTTTCCGGCCACTGTTTCCCCGGCAACTGTGTCCGACGCCGCCCGTTCCGTAAACGAGGCCGCCATTGCCGTGCCGCTGGGCGATGGGGCCGAAGGGCTTGCCGCCCCTGCGGCCCCCACCCCTGCCCCCCTCCCTGCAGCCGGGCCTTTGGTGCGTCTGCGTGGCTTTACCCGCCGCTTTGGCGACAACACGGTGATCGACAGCCTCGACCTCGACATTGCGCCGGGCGAGTTTGTGGCCCTGCTGGGCCGTTCGGGCGGGGGCAAGACCACCTTGCTGCGCACGCTGGCCGGGCTGGATGCCACGCAGGGGCAGGATGTGCGCGTGCCAACCAGTCGCGCCGTGGTGTTTCAGGATGCGCGCCTGCTGCCGTGGAAACGGGTGTGGCGCAATGTGGCGCTGGGCCTGTCTGGCCCCAACGTGCGCGAAAGGGCCGAGGCGGCCCTGCGTGAAGTGGGGCTGGAACACCGGCTCAACGCCTGGCCGCTCACGCTGTCGGGCGGCGAGGCGCAGCGTGTGGCGCTGGCCCGCGCGCTGGTGCGCGAACCGCAACTGCTGCTGCTCGACGAGCCGTTTGCCGCGCTTGATGCGCTCACCCGCGTGCGGATGCACAGCCTTGTGCTTGACCTGTGGCGGGCGCACCGCCCGGCGGT
>DATMUT010000384.1:0-4886 GCA_035563755.1 Novosphingobium sp. | reverse complement strand
GGGCGATGGCATAGCCATGCGCGTCGAGCCAGTCCGCGATCTGGCGGCGCACCGGTTCGGGGTGGCCAAGCTCGAGGTTGGGCGGGCGGAACCAGTGCAGCTGGCGGCCGGCCGCGGCCATCATCGGGCGCGTCACCTTCTCGCCCTGGGCAATGTCGGCAATGTAGCCATCCGCGCCCAGATCCGAGGGGTTTTCGTGGCTGTAGGTGTGGTTGCCCAGTTCCATGCCGGCCGCCAGCCACTGGCGCAGCACCGCAGTCTGGCGGCGGCGGTTCATCTCGTCCAGCTTGCCTTCGTTGACAAAGCCGGTGGCCGGGATGCGATGGCGCCGCAGCCCTGCCAGCAGCCGCCGGTTCAGGTCCTCGACATAGCTTTGCCGGCGCACCAGTGAGATGGCCGGCAGGTCATCGAAGGTAAGGGCGATTTCGCCGGCATGGTTGTCGCTGGCCTGCGGGCGGGCGGGCGCGGCCAGCCCCTGGCTGGGCGCGGCGGCGCACAGCAGCGCCAGCAGTGCGCCAAGGGCCGGGCGCAGGCCGGTTATCGCTCTCCTGCGCGCCTGTGCTCGAGGCAGGGGCGGGCGGGACGGAGAGGGGCTGAACATCGCGCGGGGAACGTCCTGAAAAATGCTTGGGCGAAACCTCTAGCGCTGGTGATCGGCGGGCGCAGCCGGGGGCATCGCTTTATCACCAGCCGCGTGGGGGGCCTCGTCCAGTAGAGCGCCTGCAGCGCCCGGGCGGGCCAGCAGATAGCCCTGCGCCTGCTGGCAGCCCTGCGCCTCGAGCACCGCCAGCTGGCCGGGGCGCTCGACCCCCTCGGCGGTGGTGAGCATGCCAAGCCCCTGCGCCAGACCGATGACCGTGCGCAGGATGTGCAGGCTCTCGCCGCGCAGGCGCGGGTCATCATCGTCCAGTTCCTCGACGAAGCAGCGGTCGATCTTGATCTTGTGAAAGGGAAAGCTGCGCAGGTGGTTGAGCGAGGAATAGCCCGTGCCGAAGTCGTCGAGGGCAATGCGCACACCCATGTCGCGCAAGCGATGCAGGGTGGCGGCATGGGCCTGGGTTTCGTGGATGAGCGCGCCTTCGGTGATTTCCAGCTCGAGCCGGTGAGCGCCCTGGCCGTGTTCGGCCAAAGCCTCGGCAATGGTGCAGGCCAGCGTATCATCGCGCAGCTGGCTGGGCGAGATGTTGATGGCCACCCACAGGTGCGGCGCCCATTCGGCCAGATCGGCAATGGCGCGGCGCGCGACCCATTCGCCCAAAGGCGCGATCAGGCCGGTTTCCTCGGCCAGCGCGATGAATTGGCCCGGATAGATGATGCCGCGCACGGGGTGATGCCAGCGCACCAGCGCCTCGTGGCCCACGATATGGCCCGAGGCCACATCGATCACCGGCTGATAGTGCAGCAGGAAGTCGCCGTTCTGCAGCGCCTCGCGCAGGTCCGCCTCGAGCATCAGGCGCTCGCGCACGGCCTCGTCCATGCCCGGTTCGAAATGGGCGAAACAGTTGCGGCCCTCGGCCTTGGCGCAATACAGCGCCAGGTCGGCCCGCTTCATCAGCGTTGCGGCATCCTGCGCGCCTGGCCCTGCCACCGCAATGCCCACGCTGGTCGAGGTGAGCACCTGCATCCCGTCGAGCACACACGGTTCGCGCACCGCCTCGATGATGCGGCGGGCGGCCCCTTCGGCCACCTGTATGGCGTTTGGCGCGCGGATCAGCAGGGCAAATTCGTCGCCCCCCAGCCGCGCCACTGTGTCGTCCTTGCGCACCGCATTCTCGATGCGGCGGGCCACTTCGCACAGCAGCTTGTCGCCAATGGGGTGGCCCAGCGTGTCGTTGACCGACTTGAACCGGTCGAGGTCGAGATAGAGCACGGCCACCGCCCCGTCGCTGTGACGCCGCCGCTCGAGGGCCTGGCGCAACAGGTCGTTGAACAGGGTGCGGTTGGCCAGATCGGTCAGCCCGTCATAATGGGCCATGTGGTTGACGCGGGCTTCGGCGCGTTTCTGGGCGGTGATGTCGGTGGCAACGCCCCGCATGCCGCCACCGGGCATGGGCCGGGCCGAAAGGCGCCACCAGCGTGCCGGTTCGGCCGAATCGAGCGAGACGGCCAGATGGCGGAAGGGTTCGCAATTGGCGAGGTGATTGTCGAGCATGCGCCGGGTCGAGGATTCGGCAAAAAGACCGATAAAGCGCCGCCCCTCCAGTGCGGTGGCAGCGATGCCGGCCGCTTCGGCAAAGCGGGTATTGGGCGCAACGATCCGTCCGGCCGCATCCACCTCCCACAGCCAGTCGGCCGTTTGCGATTCAAAGTCGTTGAGCAGCAGTTGCACGGTTGCGGCCGTGTCGCGCAGCGCATCGCCGGCCTCGAGCCGCTTTATGAACTCGCCCTGCCGCTCGAAGGCGCCATGCGTCAGGATCATCAGATAGGTGCAGCTGAACAAGGCGCCAATGCGCGCGTCGGCCAGCGGAAACAGCCACCAGGCAGCGATTGTGCCCAGGGCAATGGGCGTCATGAACAGCACTGCCCCGCGCGCCATCGCGCTGAACGAGAGCACCGCGGCCCCCATCATCCCGCCGCTCAGCAGGGCCAGAATGCAGAACTGCGTGGCGTTGGCCACCGATCCGGCCAGGGCGATACCCACGCCCCACACGCAGCCATAGACAAGGCTGATGGCCTCAATTCGGCGCGCGTCGCGCTCGGGGGCGATGTCGCGGTAATCGCTGCGCGCCCTTTCGCGCGACAGCCACAGGCGCATGCCGGCTGAAAAGGCTACCGCCAAGCTCCAGACCGCTATCGCGCCATGATGCCCCGCCGGCCACATCGCCGCCGCGCAGGCCAGCGCATTGACCATCCCGCCAAGGACCGCTGCTGGCACATGGCGCAAATTGTCCTCGACCTGCTCGCGCAGGATGACTTTGCCATTATACGCCGGTGTGGTTGGGGCGAAACGGTAAGGCATGAGACGTGAACGGATCCGACTGGCGCATTGGGGAATCCACCTGCGCGCAGTCAGAGGGCATAAATCCTTTCCCCTCTCGGTCAGGTTCTCGGGGCTTTATGGACTTTGCCCTAGGGGCAGGGGTTTGGCGGGCATGGGGGCGTAAGCTTGCGGGTGGGGTTTGTCCCGAAAGCGGACGGTGTCGCAGCCTGGTGCGGCTGAAGGAGGCATCTTGTCCCAATTCTGGACGGCAGGCCCGCTTCTGCGTTGATTGACGCGTTGACCCGTGCCGGTTTGGCGCAGACTTTGACCGCATGAACCACAAAGCCCCCCAGCAAGAAACCCTTTTGGCCATGACTGCCGGCGAGTGGCAGCTGCGAATGGCCGAGCTGTGCCGCGACTGCGCGCAGGCCGAAGCCGGCGAGGAAGAGGGCTTGTTGCAAGTGGCGCACAACCTGCTGGCCATCGCGCCGCATGGCAATGGCGGGATCGATGCCACGCTGGCCGATCACCTGCCGCCGCGCGCGGCGTTTCAAAGGCTGCTGGGCGCCGGCGCGCACGACAGCGCCGCTCTGGCGCTGATGCCCGAGCAGGGCAGTTTCCTGTTGTCGCGTTCGGGTGGGGGGGCGTGCATCGCCTCGGTGCTGCTGCCGGGCATGGACGAGGAGCTGACCAGCGAGGGCGAAAGCCCGGCCCTGGCGCTGGTTTCGGCGCTGGCCGCGGCGCTGACCCAATTGGCCAGCGATGGCACGCGCAAGGCCGAGCGCGGGCTGGACTGCGCGATGATGCTGGACGACGACGAGTGGGAAAGCGATGCGCTGGGCGACATCCCGCTCGATCTGGCGACCGATGTTGCCGAATGGTGCCGCCCCGCCGGGATCAGCCTGCATTGAGGCCATCCACGCCCGCGCAGGGCACGAAAATGCCCCAGCCGGAGGAGGGACGGGCGGCTGGGGCAAGTCGTTGCCGGAGCGCTTTCGAGGCCCGGAAATGCCTTGGGGCGCACTTCCAGCGGGCTTCACACCAGCGAATCGAAAGATACCGCCCAAGGCTTATGGCATTGTGGCCACGGCGCTAGGCATTGCCCCGGAAAGAGCGGATGCGGGCGTGAACCTGAAAGGCTGCGCGCGCCTGCTCAGTGCGAGGTGCCGTGCGCGGCAAAGCGCGCCTTGAGCGCCTCGACGCCGATGGTGCTGACCGCCGACATCGGGCAATCGGCCCGCAGCAGCGTTGCGAGCCAGCGCTGTTTCTGGGCGATAAGGTCGACCGACTGAAGCGTCGAGACATGGTTGGCCAGGATGGCCGGATCGATGCACAGGGCGGTGCCCAGGTCCTCGATCTCGTGCGCCAGCTCGTTCAGGATGTCGGCAACGGTTGTCAGGTGCGCGGCGATGTGGACGTCCTGGTTCATCTCATGCCGCCTCGCCAAATTCGCCGCCATCGCCAAGCGCGGGCAGGTTGAGGACCATGACCATGCTGTCCTCGATCGCGGCGAGCCCTTCGAGGAACATGACGATGCTGTCGTTGGCGGTCACGGGCGGGGGCTGCAGCGAGTCGTTGGGGATGGTCACGATGTCGCTCACCGAGTCGACGATGAGGCCGCAGGCGCGCGCACCCAGCTGCGTGACGATGATGGCATGGCGCGGGGTCGGCTCGGTCGATTCCCAGCCCAGCCGTGCCGCCAGATCGATCACCGGCAGCACCGTGCCGCGCAGGTTCACCACGCCGGCCACGTAATAGGGCACATGCGGCAAGCGCGTGGTGGGCGTCCATGCGCGGATCTCGCGGATGGCCATGATGTCGATGCCGAACACCTGTCCGCCCACCTCGAAAGTGATCAGTTCGCGTTGCATGTGTGTCTCCTCTCGCGGGGCAGTATCAGTGTGCGACGCGGCGAACCGCGGCGACCAGCTTTTCGGGGTCGAAGGGCTTGACGATCCAGCCGGTG
>DATMUT010000383.1:0-6462 GCA_035563755.1 Novosphingobium sp. | reverse complement strand
TGCCGCTCCAGGCTGAACTCGTAGAACAGGGCCTCCTGCGCCACCCGGCGCTCGCCCATCATCGCTTGGCATCCTTCAGCATCAAAATGCTGAATCAGATGCTCACCGCGACCGCAAGGGCGACTTTTTCAACGGCATCGGGACAAAGCCGCCATTCCCGCCAGAGCTCCGAGTGTCGGCTTATCCCAACACCCGACATTCGCTTGTTTGACCATTCTCGGGTCGTGGAGCAAGCAAGCTTGGCCGTCTATAAGCGGGCGGGACTCGGGTATCGATCGATGAGCGCGCGGGCCTGCCGGATGAAGGCACCGCCGTCGTTGCGCCCTCGGCGCCATACCATGGACCGCCGAAAACTCCCTGGGTCCATCGGGCAATGCCGCGTTGCGGAATCGATGATTTCCCCTACTATCGGAACCGTCGGAGTGCATTGGCCGGCGCGGGGCGATATTAAGGGGCGATTTGCGTGGTAAGCTATCAGCGTCTGGCGTTGTTTGTCTTTTTCGACGCTCTTGAGCGTGATCTTGTGGGCGTCATCCGGTCGGTCGCGGGCGAAGACGACGTGCTGACCGAGGAGGAGAAAAAAGGCGCCAATATCGCGCTGTCTCGCCAACTCGCCTCGCCTCTAGATCCTTCGTCACCCTTCGATCAGCTGCTCGGGCTCGATCTCGGCACGAAATTTCAGGTGCTGATGCGGCTCAAGGCCAAGCTCGATACCGCGTCAGGCGAATATTATCGCAAGCTGCAGCCCGCGATCGAGCGGAACATCGTCGTGCGCAACGCGGTCATGCACGGACGTCCGCTGACGATTGAAGAATATGCGTCCGGGTTCGCCTTTGCGCAGGAATTAAGGAAGCAGCCGAAAAGGTGGCCGGAATTCTACAAAGATTATATTGAGTATGCCAAGGCGCCGGATCAATATTTGGCGCACGCGGTCGGTCTTTTGGATCAACCCGGCGGCTTCGGCGTGCTCAACAATCTGCCCCTCCCGGACTATGACGACACCGGCTTCTTTCCACGCCCGGACATCGAAAAGCCGCTCAAGCGCAAAATCCTCGGGAGGCACCCTGTCATCACCGTCCTTGGCGATGGCGGCAACGGCAAGACCGCGGTGTCGCTTCAGACTTTATATGGCATGGTGGAATCCAACGATCATGATTTCGATCTGATACTTTGGTATTCGGCGAAGGTCGCAGCCCTGAGCATCGACGGCGTGAAAGAAATCGAGTCCGCCCTTACGGCATCTTCCGCAATCATCTCGCAAGCGGCAGAGCTCGAGCCGGGTGACGGCGATCCCATGACCCGTCTCCGCCGCCTCCTCACCCAGAACAAGGTCCTGCTAGTCATCGACAATCTCGAGACCGTCACGGGCGGCCTCATCCGCGAACTGGTCGAGGATATTCCCGGTGAGAGCAAATTGCTGCTGACCTCCCGCATTCCCGTTGGCGGCGATCTTCCGGTCAATGTGAACGAATTCTCGGAAGCGGAATCCATCCGCTTCCTGCGCATCGTCATCGAAGCGCATGGCGTATCGAGCCTGCGGGCATTGGATAATGAGCGTCTCAAATTCTACGCAGGCCGGCTTGGCTTCAAGCCACTGCTCCTGAAATGGTTCGTCTTGGGCGTTAAAAGCGGTCTCGACCCCAACAAGATCGTCGTCGACCAGAAACTGGCCCTCCGATTCTGTCTAGAAAATGTCGTCGACAAGCTCGGCCGGCCGGCAAAGCTTGTAAGCGTGATCCTCGCGACGCTTCCGGAAGCGATCTCCATATCGATTCTGGAAGAGATCAGCGAGGAAAGCGCCTTCCTCGTCGAGGAGGGCATCGGCGAACTCACGCGGTTCGGACTGGTGACCGCAGAAGATATGTCGGGCATCGACCGACACTTCAAGCTGCGGAGCTTCGTTCGATCCTACATCATCCGCGTGATCAACCCGGACAAGATTTACACGAAGCGGATCGGCCTCAAATATCAACGTGTGAAGGATGATTACGAGCGCGGGCGGATGCAAGCGCAGGCCGACAGGTACCAGATACGCAATCTCACCGTCCGATCGCCATCGGAGGCGATCGCGGCTCGCAAACTCAGAAAGGCGGTCCGCATATCGGCGACGCAGGGCTGGGTCGATGAGAACCTTTTCGAGGAGTTGAAGGTCACCAACCCCGCTTACTTCGAGGTGTATCGCAACGAAGGCGTAGCCGCCTATCATGCCTCGGACGTCCCCAGGGCGATCCATTCTTATGAGGCGGCGCTCGAATATGGCAATGACCAGCCGCAACTCCATTATTTCTTCGCCGGGCTGCTAATGCGGTCGGGATATCCCGAGCGGGCCGCTGATGAATATGCGAAGGCCTTGAAGCTCGATCCCGACGAGCCTGTCGTATTGCGCGAGGCCGCGCGGAATTTGTTCCGGCTTCACCGTTATGACCAAGCCCGGGAATATCTGGACAAAGCGGCGCAGCAGCGGGCCCGCACCCAAAAGGACATGGTCGTCTTGCTCGACTTGCAGATCCAGCTGCGCGTTCGGCTGATCGAGCACAAGGCATCGCTGGGAGATTTCGACACCGCCGTCGATGGATGTTCCGATCTCTTGAGCTATCTTGAGACGTGCGACGTGCGACTGTTCGACAGGACCGTCTTCGACCATATCCGGCTGGTCAATGGTGCGATGGTGGCGATCAGGCGGAACTGCCGGCGCGGTGCCGAGAAAATTGACGCGCTGTCGAGCTGGATCGAGGAGCATGCGGCACTGGATCGAGCCGGTGCCGTGGGGGCGCCGGCCGGGCTGCGCATAGGATCCTTAAAGAAATCTGGCCGAAAACCGACATTCGGCTTCATTCTGGATAGCGATCAGAATGAATTCTTTGTAGCAGCGGCGCGCACCGAGCCCGATGTATGGCAATGGCTTAACGAGGGTGGTCTTGTCCTGTTCGAAGAAGAGGCTTCGGAGCGCGGGCCGCTCGCAGTCAATATCATCAAGTTCGATGGCGACGACAGCGATTGATCGCTAAAGGCGGCGTCGCGAAAGGCGCGCTCGCTTGATATCGGCCTGAATGGCCTACTTTGGCGCGTGGGCGATCATCCGCTTCGGCTGTCGTGATAGGCAGCTTCTGTCGAGAGCGGACGCTCACCGAAGCCAATATGAGCGACCGGCTTTAGCGCGGCCCCTGATACCGAACCGAGGCCCGGCAGCTTGTGAACGTTTGAGTTTCGTATTCAGGGCGGCTGATGCATGCGTTGGGAGTAGCCTTTGCCGTCGCCCCGTCACCTCACATCTTCCGCACCACCGCCACGATGCGCCCCATGATGTGCAGTTCGTCGGGCGCGGCAAAATCGGTGCGGACGGCGGGGTTGTCGGACTGGATCTTGATCTGCCCGTCGCGCCCCGGCCCCAGTCGCTTGATCATGCCCATCCCGCCAAACGAGAAGGCCCAGATCAGGTCCGCGTGATCGACCACATTCTGCCGCCGGTCGATCAGCACGATGTCACCGCTGACCATAGTGGGTATCATCGAATCCCCCACCGCGATGGCGAAGAACAGGTCTTCGGGCGGACTGTGTGTGAAATTGCGCAGCCAGTCGCGCGGGAAATGCTGGACCCGCTCGGTGACCGGCGCATCGAGAAATGCCCCCCCCATTCCCAGCGACAGATCCAGCTCGCGGACGGGGACCAGCCCAAGTTCAGCCGCTACAACTGCCGGCGCCGGCGGGGCTATATAGCCGGCGGCAGGATCGTCCGTTTCACCAGCAAGATAGGCAGGCGTCGTCTGCAGTTCCTGCGCAATTTTATGCAAATGCGAGGAACCGGCCGCCCCTCTTTTTATGAGATGGTTGATGCTTGGCTGAGTGATGCCGACACGCCTTGCCAGCTCAGCTTGCGACAAGCCCATTTCCGCCATTCGTCGGGAGATTCGCTCGCCTAAGGTCATGCCATTAACGGCTATAGAAAAAGCTATAGACGGCCACAAAGAAATGTCGATTGCCTAAATTATAGACATGTCTATTGACGGGGCTATGGACAACACGCCATCCCCCTTCGAGGCCCTGCAAGCCGCGCTGAATCAAGCCGGTTCGCAAAGCGCCCTGGCCCGCATCTGCGAGGTTTCCCAGCCATCGGTCTGGAAATGGCTGCAAAGCTCGAAGCGCATTCCGCCCCAATATGTCCTCCGCGTCGAAGCTGCGACGGGCGTCTCGCGCCATCACCTTCGCCCCGACATCTATCCGCCCGAACCGGTCATCCCGGCGCGCCACATCGGTATAAGCGCCCGCCCGGCCCTCGTCGCCAGCCAAAACGCACCGCTTTTGTCGCAGGGTGCCGCATGACCAAGCGCCGCGAACCGCTGACCTATGATCGCACGCTGACCATGATCGCCGCCCGCATCGGCTGGGATCGCTGCGCAGCCCTGTGTGGCGTTACCGAACGCCGGGTGCGCGCCTGGTCCGATCCGGAATGCGAAACGGAAATCCGGCTGATCGATGCTGAACGGCTCGATCGCGCTTTCCTCGATGCCGGTGGCGATCACCCGCCCTTCCATCACCTGTTCGCGCTGCGCCTCGATATTGCCGGGCGCGGGCTGGGCGGTGATGTGGCGCTGGCCGCCGCCGCCGTGGCCAAGGAAACCGGCGAGGCGGTCTCGGCCATGGTGATCCATGCCCAGCACCCCACCCCCACCAGCCTGCGCGCCGCGCGCAAGGAAATGGAGGAAGCCGCCGTCGCGATCACCGAGGGGATCGCCGCGCTCGACGCGCAGGACCGCGCACAAGGGCCTCAGCAATGAGCGAGGATGCCTATCGCATGGGACCCCGCGTCTATGCCCCTGTGCAGATGCGCCTGCGCTCTGGCGGCGCCCCGGCAAAGGACAGCGCCTTCGTCACCTGCCCGGTGTGCGACGCGCCCATGTTCATCCGCCGGTCCGAACGGGTCACGCACACCGTCAAACAGCTCGAGGGCCATTGCAGCAACACCGGCTGCGGCGCCACCGGGGCGTTCGATGTGTCGCTGATCCACCTCTACAACGCTGGCATCACGCCGCGCCCCGAATTGCCCGTCTGCCCGCGCGACAAGGTGCCGCAGGTCTACCCGCCGCCGCGTGACGATGACGGGCGCCAGATCAGCATGTTCGACGGCTGATCCGCCCCTTTTCGCCCTGCAACAATTTGCCCGCCCGCCGCCGCTCGCCCCCTGCCAGCGGCGAACGGCCCCGCTTTGCCCGCTGCCGCCTCAGGAGAAGCTTCGATGCACATGCCCGAACCGATCCCCACCCCTGCCCCCGTTCGCCTCCGTATGGCGCCTGGTGCCCTCGGCCGGCTCTTGCCGCGCCCCGCCGCGCTGGTCATCTGCACCGGCTGCGAGGCACAGGCCTACACCGCCCCCGGCCACCTGCCCGCCGACTGGCAGGTCGTGCCCATGGCCGACGCCGAACACGCCTTCTGCGGCGACTGCGCTGCCGCCATGCCCGATGGCGAGGACCTGTGATGGCCCTGCGCGTGGACCAGATCACGCTGATCGTTGGCGGCACCTCGCTATTCGCCAGCTTCATGCTGCTGCTCGACCGCGTCATCGCGGGCGTAACGCAATGCCGGGTGCTGGGGTGCCTGCCATGGTGACCGGCCGCATCACACCGCAGGACCTGCGCAACCGGATCGACAGCCTCGACGCCCTGCGCATGGCCCGCCCGCTCACGCCGCAGGAACGGGCAGAGGCCGATGCGCTGGCGCACCGGCTCTACATGCGCGCCTATCGCCAAACCTCCGCCGGCAGCGACAGCCAGCGCCGCCGCCGCGCCCGGCTCATGGGCCGCAACCATGGATAGGCCCCCTCTGCTCGCCGCTGGGCTGGCCACAGCCATCACCGCGCTGCTCTCGGTTGCCGGCCTGCTCTGGCTGGCGCTGGTCACCGCCGGCACGCGCGAACCGTTCAACGCCGATCCGGTCGTGCTCGCCATGGGGGTGCCCGCCCGTGGCCGATGACGCCCCTCCCCCGCCTCAGACCACCACAGGGAGCATCCGCCCCATGAAACAGTCCACCCGCGTGCGCAAAGGCGATGCCGAGCGCATTCTGGCCGCCGCGCGCAATGCCGGCTTCAGCCCGCGCCGCATCCGTGTCCACGACGGCGGCTTTGACATCATCTTCGACGATGAAGGCCAAGCCGACAGCCCCAGCCCCAACCCGTGGGATGCCGGCGCCTGGAACGAGCCTGCCCGCCGATGACCAAGCGCAAATGGCTGCCGCCGAACGTTACCCGCTATCAGGACAAGACCGGGCGCTGGCGCTACCGCTATCGCAAGACCGGGCAGCCCACGCACCATTTCCAGTCGGCCCCCGGCACGCCCGAGTTCCTGGCCGAGTATGAGAAGGCCAAGGGCGGCAAGATCATCGTGGGCGCCGCGCGCAATGCCGCCGGCAGCGTCGATGCGCTGTGCGCGGCCTTCTACAATTCACCCGGATGGCTCTCGATGAAACAG
>DATMUT010000382.1:0-5702 GCA_035563755.1 Novosphingobium sp. | reverse complement strand
CCACAGCAGGTTCAGGTCCTCGACGCCATGCATGTACTGGATCGCCTCGCGCGTGGTCAGCGTGCCGTCCATGTGGATGGCCAACTCGTGCGCCGGCCCCACGATCTCGCGCCAGCGCCGGGTGGTGGCGATCATCTGCGCGACCGGCCCTCGGGGGGCCTGCACGCGGGTGGCGGTCAGCCCTTGAGCCTTCTGCTTGTCGAATTCGGCCGCATTCATGTCCATCGTGCTGCCATAGATGCGGATGCGATCGGTGATCGGCCCGCCCATCAACTTATGGATCGGCAGCCCGGCCGCCTGCCCCAATATGTCCCACAGGGCGATGTCGATGGCGCTGATCGCCGCCGTCAGCGGCCCGCCCCGCCAGCGCGGCCCCTGATACAGCTCCTCCCACAGCTCCTCGATGCGCGTGGGGTCGCGCCCCACCAGAATGCGCTCGCACTCCATGATGGCAGCAGCCGTTGCCACCTCCTTGCTGGTCTGTATGGCAACGCCCAGGCCCACCAGCCCCTGATTGGTCTGCACCTTCACAAAGACCGAGCGCGGCGCGACAAGGAAAGTCCTGAGCCCGGTGATTTTGAGCCCCAGAGCGCCGGCCCGCGCCCGCGTTTCGGCCAGAGCCGCATCGGCCGCGCCCAGCCCGCCAATGGCAGCGCCAGCCACCAGCGCCGACATTGCCCCCATTGCGCCCCGTCGTGAGCATCGCATGCCTCATCCCCTTGCTGCCCGGCTCTTGCCGCTGTTCGGGACATGCTAGCGCGGGCGCCCGTGCGCCCCCATTGCCATTGCCGCATCGATCGCATCGCTTTCGGCATCGAGCGAGAGCCTATCCGCATTGGCGGCCCCGCCACGCGCAGGGCAAGGTGCCACCACAAGGCCGACATGCCCGCCCGGCGCGATCAGGCCACAGGGAGAGATACGCGATGCGCTCAAGCCTTATGCTGCCTGCCGCCTGCGCCACGCTGGCGCTGCTTTGCCCGGCCGGTGCCGGGGCAGCCGGTGCCGGGGCACAGCCTGCCGCCCCCCAGCCGGTATCGGCCTATCCGCGCCCCACCGAATACCCCGGCGAGAACAGCGCCCAGGTGGCCGAATATCTGGCCCGCGCCCGCGCCATTGCCGGCAGCGACCTGTATGGCGATTTCGTCCACCGCTGCATCACCGACGCGCGCTATCGCCAGAGGGTGAACAACCTGCAGTTCAACGGGCTGCTGGGGCCGGCCAGGGTGTTCGACCAGCTCTATTTCGTCGGTCAGAATGCGGTATCGGCATGGGCGCTCGACACGTCGCAGGGCATCATCCTGTTCGACGCGCTCAACAGCGCCGAGGAAGCGCGCGACATCCTTGTCCCCGGCCTGAAGGCGATGGGGCTGGACCCGGCGCGCATCCGCTATGTCGTCATCACCCATTCGCATGGCGACCACTACGGCGGCGCGGACTATTTGCGCGCCACCTTTGGCGCGCGGCTGGTGGCCTCGGCGCAGGACTGGGCGGTAATGGATGCCATGCGCTCCAGCGGCAAAACCGTTGGCCCCTTCGCGCCGCCCCCCGCCCGCAACGCCCATGACATGGCGGTGCAGGATGGCGACACGCTGGCTTTGGGCGGCACGATGCTGCATTTCGCGGTCACGCCGGGCCATACGCCGGGCACCCTTTCGACCATCTTCGACGTGACCGACAAGGGGCAAAGGCATGTCGTGGCCTTCTTCGGCGGTTTCGGCGCCCCGCGCGATCCGGCGCAGCGCTATGTGCACATCGCCTCGATGGACCGCTTTGCCGCCCTTGCCGCCGCTGCCGGCGCCGATGCGATGATCGCCAACCACCCGGTGCAGGACGGCGCTTTCGAGAAGATGGAACTGCTGCGCTATCGCCGGCCGGGCGATCCCAACCCCTTTGTCGTCGGGCCAGATCATATCGCCCGCTATCTGAAGCTGCAGGTGGCCTGCAGCCGGGTGGGGCTGGCCCGCTTAGGCATGGCGCCCGACAAACCCTGAAGGGGCGATCATTCCCCTCAGGCTTTCGTTCGATACCCAAAGAGCACTGGATGAAGCGCCATTTGCGCCGATCATGCCCATCACAAAACTCAAGGGAGTGATGCCATGATCCGAACGTCCCGTGCCCACTCTGGCCGGTGGCTGGCAGCCTTGTGCCTGCCATTGTCCGCCGCCGCGCTTGCCCAACAGGGCCCGCCGGCCGCCTATCCGGCGCAGGCCACCTTTGCCGGCGAGAACCGCGCGGCCGTGGCCCGCCATCTGGCCGCGGGCAGCAAGCTGGCCGGCGCCGACCTGCAGGCCGATTTCAACTGGCGCTGCCTGATCAGCCCGCTCGACAAGAAGCTGGTGGCCGGCGTGCAGCACGACGGGCTGGTGCCAGCCACCCGCGTGTTCGACAACCTCTACGCCATTGGCCAGAACGCCGTGTCTGCCTGGGCCATCGACACGCGCGAGGGCATCATCGTGATCGACGCGCTGAACAACAGCGATGAGGCGCGCGACATTCTGGTGCCCAACATGCGCAAGCTGGGGCTGGACCCGGCGCGCATCAAATATGTCGTGGTCACCCACGGCCATGGCGACCACTGGGGCGGCGCCAAATATCTGCAGGACACCTTCGGCGCCAAGGTCGCCACCTCGGCCCCCGACTGGGCGATGATCGAGAGCCCCTCGCACGGGGGTGGCCCCTTTGCCAACCTGACGCCGCCCCGGCGCGACATTGTATTGGCCGATGGCGATACGCTGAAGCTGGGCGATTTCACCATCAAGGCCTATGTCACGCCGGGCCATACGCCCGGTGCGCTCTCGTTGCTCTTCCCGGTGTTCGATCATGGCCGGCGGCACATGGCCGGGCTGATGGGCGGCACCGGCGGCGGGCAAAACGCGGCCAGCGTGCATCAGCAGATTGCCTCGCTTACCCGCTGGCAGGGCATCACCCGGGCCGCAGGCGTCGATGTGCTGCTGACCAACCACCCCGTCCACATGGCAGCGACCGAAAAGGAGGCGATGATCCGCTACCTGCCCGACGCGCCCAACCCGTTCATCTACGGCCTCGAGCGCTATCAGCGGTACATGGGCGTGATGAAGGAATGCTCGCGGGTGCAACTGGCCCGCATGGGTGAAACCGGGGACGACTGACACGCCAAGCAAAGGGCGGATGAGGACAACCTCGCCCGCCCTTTGCTTCTCCCCTCGCGGGTGGATCAGCTCTCGCCGATCCGCTCGATCCGGCCCACCAGCACCAGGAAGCTGAGCGCCGCCAGCAAGGCATTGGCCGCCACCAGCATCAGCACCAGATTGAACGAATGGGTTTCCTTGAGCAGGTAGCCGATCACGATGGGTGTGGTGATCGAGGAAATGTTGCCGAACATGTTGAAGATGCCGCCCGACAGGCCCGCACTGTCGCGCGGGGCCACATCGGCCACCACCGCCCAGCCCAGCGCGCCCACGCCCTTGCCAAAAAAGGCCAGGCTCATGAACAGCAACACCAGCGCGTTCGAGGTCACGTAATTGCAGCCCAGAATGGCCAGCGCCAGCACCATGCCGCCCACGATGGGCACCTTGCGCGCCACCGTCAGGCTATGGCCCCGGCGCAGCAGCCAGTCGGACCAGATGCCCCCCAGCACCCCGCCCACAAAGCCGCACACCGCCGGCAAGGTAGCGAAAAGCCCGGCCTTGACCACCGAGAGCCCCCGCTCCTGCACCAGATAGACCGGAAACCAGGTGATGAAGAAATAGGTGAGCGTGTTGATGAAGAACTGCCCCGAATAGAGCCCCCACAGCGTGGGCGTGGTCAGCAGCACGCGCATCTTGCGCCGCCCCTCGGCGCGGGCCAGATCGCGGTCGACCTCGGGGGGCGCCACCGGGTTGACCAGCGCCCCGCCCTCGATCAGCAGTTCGCGCTCGGCCGCGCCCAGGCGGGGGTGGTCGCGCGGGTCGCGCACCAGCCGCGGCCACACCGCCGCCGCCACCAGCCCTAGCCCGCCCATGCACACAAACACCCACGGCCAGCCAAAGCCCGCCACGATCCAACCCATGAGCGGCGCGAACAGCACGGTGGCAAAATATTGCGCCGCATTGAACACCGCCGAAGCAGTGCCCCGCTCGCGCGCGGGGAACCAGCTGGCCACGATGCGGGCATTGCCCGGAAAGCTGGGCGCCTCGGCCAGCCCGACCAGGAAGCGCAGCGCGAAAAGCGCCGTTACCGCCGCCGATCCGCTGAGCCAGACCACTCCGCCATGCGCGATGGTAATGACCGACCAGGCCACGATCACGCCCAGATAGACACGCGGCGCCCCGAACCGGTCGAGCAGCCAACCGCCGGGCACCTGCGCGATCACATAGGCCCAGCCAAAGGCCGAGAACACAATGCCCAGCTGCAGCGCATCGATGCCCAGATCATGCGTGAGCGCGGGCGCGGCCAGCGACAGCGCCGCCCGCACCGCATAGTTGATGATGGTGACGGCAAACAACATGCCCAGCACCACCCAGCGCACCCGCCCGGCTTTCAGCCCTGGCCGCACAGCCTCTCTCCTTGTTTCGCTGGCCTCGCCAGCGGGCGGCCACGATGTTTCCCATGGGGCGGCAGGGTCGGCTTTCATCGGCACCTCGTCCAATGCGCAGGAACGATCGAGCTATTCGCAGCGGGCATCAATGGGCGCGCTCGGCGCAGCCCTTCGCGTCGATCCGGCACGAGGCCTCGGTCCAGGCGCGCGCCTGATCGGACAGCGTCACGCCAAGGCCCGGCAGGCCGGACAGCATCATCCGCCCGCCCTCGATGATCTGCCTTTCGTTGAACAGCGGGTCGAGCCAGTCGAAATGCTCGACCCAGCAGCCATGGGGATAGGCCGCGGCCACATGCACGTGGATTTCCATGGCAAAGTGGGGCGCCATCATCAGCCCGGCCTGTTCGGCCCGCGCGGCCACACGCTGGAACTGGGTGATCCCGCCCACGCGCGCGGCATCGGGCTGCACAAAGTCGACCGCGCGCGCATCGATCATGGCGAAATGCTCGGGCGCGCTCACCAGCATCTCGCCCGAGGCAATGGGCGTGTCGATGGCGCCGGCCAGCGCTGCGTGGCCCTCGATGTCATAGGCGTCGAGCGGCTCCTCGATCCAGACCAGACCATATTGTTCCATCGCGCGGCACATGCGCAGCGCCGTCGGGCGGTCCCACTGCTGGTTGGCATCGACCATCAGCGCCACGCGCCCGTCGATCTGCCTGGCCACCGCCTCGAGCCGCGCCATGTCGACCTTGGGGTCGGGGTGGCCGACCTTGATCTTGATGCCGCCAATGCCGCTCGCAATGCTCTTTTCAACGTTCTCGAGCACCTCGGGCAGCGGCGAGGACAGGAAGCCGCCCGAGGTGTTGTAGGTGGGCACCCCGTCGCGCCAGGCGCCCAGCAGGCGGCCCAGCGGCAGGCCGGCGCGCTTGGCCTTCATGTCCCACAGGGCGATGTCGATAGCGGCGATGGCCTGCGTCGAGAGGCCCGAGCGCCCCACCGATGCGCCCGCCCACACCAGCTTGGTCCACAGGCGGCCAATGTCAGCCGGGTTCTCGCCAATCAGGCTGTCGGCCACCTCGCGCGCATGGGCATACATGCCCGGCCCGCCTGCCCGCTTGGAATAGCTGAAGCCCAGCCCGGTATGCCCGTCGGCCGTCTCGATCTCGGCCAGCAGGATGGCCACGCGGGTCAGCGGCTTCTGCCGCCC
>DATMUT010000381.1:0-2578 GCA_035563755.1 Novosphingobium sp. | reverse complement strand
CGTGGCGAGCCAGGCCACGGCATTGCCCGAGGTGAGCGAGGAGGACAGGATGATCCCCGAAATCGACAGCGTGCCCCCGCTGCCCGCCGCGATCAGGCGCGGATTGCCGGTGCCGGTAAAGCCGATGATCGAGCAGTTGATCAGCGTCACCCGGCTGTTCGGGAAATTCCAAAGATAAGGGGTGCTACCTGTATCGAACACGAACGCTTCGGATTTGCAGCTGTTGACCGTCAGGCTCATGCAGGTGCTCAGCATCATGAGCGAGCCGCACCGCGATGCCGCCCCATTGACGAATTCCAGGTTCGAGAGGCTGATCGTATCGCCCGCCACGATAGTGACCAGCGCCTCGCTGGCCAGGCCGGCATCGATGAAGCAATTGCGCAAATGGATGTTGGGCTGCCCGACCGAAGGCGAGGGCGCGGCGTAGAAAAATGCGCCGGTCATGGTGCCCAGATGGCAGCAGCCGTAAATCTCGACGCCCCAAAGCGGGCATTGCAGGGTCGAGGGGCCGGAAATCGCCCGATAGCCGTTGGAGAAATTGCACCGGCTGATCTGGAAATTGTAGAAGCCGCCCGAATAGCTTGCAGCCCCGCTCATGTAGATTGCAATCGCGCCGGTGTTGGTGGCGGGCTGCGCGTTGGCCCAGGTAAAGGTCAGCTCCTCGATCTTCCAGCCCCATGTGAGGGCCGTCGTCAGAGTGAAAATGGGCGTGTTGTCGGCGGTCTGCCTGATGGTGACCTTGCCCCGCGAGGCGCCATAGATGCGCCAATGCGTGGCAAAGGAAATGGTCAGCGCCGCGCTGATCACATAGGTGCCCGGCGGGAAATAGAGCTGTCCGCCATTATTGCCGGCAATCAGCGTGTTGATGGCATTCTGGATCGCGGCGGTATCATCGGTGACACCATCGCCCAGCGCACCATAATCGCGCACGCTGGTCACTTCCTGCAGCTTGCGCCCGACCGCGGTGGAGGCATAGATCTGGTTAGGCGCATAGACGCCTGCCGCGCCCGAATTGGCAGCCAGGCTGCGCGCGATTGTCAGGCCGATAAGTTCGATGGCCATGGTCCTGCTCCCTTACTGGCTCAGCCGATAGTTCACGCTGCCCGAATTGAGCGTGATCTGAAGGTAATAGACAGCCGCGGCATCGGTCGCGTTCAGCAACTGTTCGTTGCAATTGCCGGTGTAGAGCGCCCATGTCGTACCGGCGAGCGTGAGCGGCAGCCGGGTGGTGCCACCATCGTGCGAGCGCAGCACCTGCACCGATCCGACCCAGCTGCCCCATACGGTGAGCCAGATTGGCAGGCTGAGTTGCGGGGAAAATGGCCCGACCGTGGCGCTGGCGCTGGCCGAGCCGGTCAGCGGCGTGGTTGTGGCGGCAACATCCAGGCTCGAGGTCGTGACCAGACGATTGGGGAAATTGCCCACGCTGACCGGCAAGGGGGCGCTTGCCTGCACCAATTGGGCCCGACCGTTGCTATCAGCGAAGGCCACCGCGTTGCTGACCGTATAGCCGGCGGGTGAGGCAATGATGGTATTGGGCATCGCTCATGGTCTCCCTAATGGATGAGGGAGAAGAATTAACCTAATTGGCACATGTAGGAAAATAAATTCAGTTCTACGCCCACCCGCCCCGACACCGACACAGCTTGAGGAAGTGCCCTATTGCTGATAGTCTGCAGGCCATGTCACCACTGCAGAACCTCGCCACCTCGCTTGTGCTCTGTTTCCTCGCGACGAGGTTTTGGCAATTACCCTATTTATACAACAAATTATCAAACAGTTTGGCGCGCGTTCACGGCCTGGGCTTGATCACGGTGATAGCCGCCTTGTGGGTAGCGCGCTCGGGAATTGGGCAGTTTGGCAAGAGCGAGATATTATATCCGCTGACTGCGCAAATGACATGGTTCATTCACGACAGCTTCCGTGCGATGCTGTTTGGCCCCGAGCCGAAAGGCGCTAACCAATAAAGAACCATATTGGCGATTCGCCGCGGCACTGACAGGCGCGAAACCCTTCCGACCGGACCTGCCGGCGCCCGAATGCAATCAAGGCAGCATCCGCCACCCGGCAATAGCCAGACGAGACCACAGACTGCCCGGCGCCCGGCTTTCCATTGCAACGACACTCATTCCGCGCAATCGCAGCCGCAGGCCAATGCCATCATAGGCAATCAGTTCCTCGCCCTCGCGCAGCAATCGATAGGTTGGCCGCCCCAGCGCGGCGAGCACCTGCTGCTCGCTGCTGCCAACAGCAACGCCAAACCGCGTGGGGCATCCAAGCGGATCGGGCCTTTCGTCAATGCACGCCACCCCGGCAAGGCGCCCCTGCGCGTCGAAGCGCAGGTCCAGCAGCGCGCCCTGCGGCCGATAGCGCCAGACGCCCGCCGGCATGACCTGCACAGGCCCACCAAGGTGATATCGAACGAGCGTGCCCGGCTCGCCAATCCTGAGCGCGCCAACCACATTCGCATTGGACTCGACCAACCACACATTGGCCGCCAGATTGACCACCGCCAGCCCGAGAACCGCTGCCCATACAAGACGGTCCCATGTCCGCGCGCGCTCGCTCCTGCGGCGGG
>DATMUT010000380.1:0-4025 GCA_035563755.1 Novosphingobium sp. | reverse complement strand
AGGGCGGTGGGCTGAGCCGAGAGGGCGCCGGCCGGCAGCGCGGTGCCCTCTCGGGCCAGCATGGCGCCAAATCCGCCGCTGTCGGCGGCCGCTTGCCCGCCCTGGGCTGTGCTCGGGCCCGTCAACGATGTGGCGGGCTGCAACAGCGGCGATGCGGCGGCGGCGTTGGTCAGGCTGGCGGCAATATCAGGCATCTGGCTATCGTCCATCGGCGGCGGGGCGTTGCCGCCCACAGGGTTCGCCGTTAACTATGCAGGAGGCGTGCCAAATCCCTTGCGCGCGGTCAGCGGCGTGTATTGCACCTTGGCGGCGATCTGCCGGGCCTGTTCCTGCGCGCGTTCCTCGACGGCGGCGCGGCGGCGTTCGGCGGCGGCCAGTTCCTGCTGGCGGCGGTCGGCAATGGCGCGGGCGCGGTCGGCATCGGCCAGCGTTGTGGCGTGAATGCCCTGCAATCCGCCGGTAAAGCGCGAGAGGCGCAACAGGTCGGCGCCGTCGGCCACATCGGTGCGGTTGGCGTAATCGGCGGCCAGGCGGCCGGTGCGCTCGGCCAGCATCTGCAATTGGGTCAGGGTCGATTCGGCGCGGGCCGCCTCGGTCACGGCGCTCTGCTTGGCGATGGCGCGCACCTTTTCCAGCCTTTGCAGGCGCTTCAGCTTGGCGCGCTCAGCCTTCATGGCCGATCAGCTGCATCAGTTGAACAATGCTTTGCGCCAGCGGCACGATGCTGCCGCCCTCTTGCGCCAGAAACTGCACCAGCGCCGGGTGCATGGCGATCGCCCGGTCAAGCTGCGGGTCGGCCCCCTGACGATAAGCGCCCATCAGCACGAGGTCGCGGTTGGCCTCGTAGGCGGCAACCAGGGCGCGGAACTGGCGCGCGGCGCGCTGGTGGTCCTTGGCGGTAATGTCGGTCATCACGCGGCTCAGCGAGGCGGCGATGTCGATGGCGGGATATTGCCCGCGCTGGGCCAGATCGCGGCTCAGCACGACATGGCCGTCGAGGATCGAGCGGGCCGTGTCGACCACCGGATCGTCCTGCGAGTCGCCATCGGCCAGCACCGTGTAGATGCCGGTGATCGACCCGCCCGACTGGGCCGAATTGCCCGCCCGCTCGACCAGCTTGGTGATGGTGGCCAGCGCGGAAGGGGGGTAGCCGCGCGCCGCGCCCGGTTCGCCCAGCAGCAGGCCGATCTCGCGCCCGGCATGGGCGACGCGGGTCAGCGAATCCATGATGAGCAGCACCTTGCGGCCCTGCGCGCGGAAATATTCCGCCATGCTGGTGGCCAGCATTGCCCCGCGCAGGCGCAGGTTGGGCGCGTGGTCGGCCGGCACGGCGATGACGGCGGTCGTCGCGCGCTTGGACCCTGCCATATGGCGTTCGACGAAATCCGAGACCTCGCGGGCGCGCTCGCCGATCAGGCCGACGATGACGATCTCGGCGCTGGCGCCGTGAGCGATCATGTCGAGCAGCACCGATTTGCCCACGCCAGAGCCGGCCATGATGCCGATACGCTGCCCCACGCCAAAGGTGGTGATGGCGTTGAGCGCGCGCACGCCGGTATCGAAGGCGTGGCGCACGGGGCTGCGATCCAGCGCCCCGGCGCGCACGCCCCCCGCAGGCCACAGCGCGCGGGGATGCAAGGGGCCAAGCCCGTCGATGGGATGGCCCTCGCCATCGACGGCGCGGCCAAGAAACGCTTCGCCCACGGGCAACATGCCGGGCCGCCCCTCGGGGCGCACCCGCGCGCCCGGGCGCAGCATGACCGTATCGCCCAGCAGCATCATCAGGCTGCGGCCATTGCGAAACCCGATGACTTCGGCCGAAAGCTGGCGCTGGCCGCCCTGCGCCACGCGGCACAGCGCCCCCACCGGCACCTGCAGCCCCTCGACCTCGAGCAGGCCGCCGTCGCAGGCCGCCACAACGCCATAGCGCTGCGGGGCAAGGTCGATCGCGGCATTGCCCATTTCGGACAGCAGGGCCTCGTACAGGTCGGCCATCAGGCGTCTGTTCCCGTGCCAAGGTCCAGCGCCTCGAGGATGGCCTGACGCCATTGGGTCGGCCCATCCTCGATCCCGCCATTGCGGGTTTCGACGCGAATGGCGCCGCGCGCCAGCGTGGCGTCGGGCAGATAGGCCCAGTCGGCCGGCAACAGGTTATGCGCCAGTTCCAGATCGAGGGGATGCAGGCGCATCACGCGCTCGTCATCGGCGCGCTGGAACAGGGCGGCGGCGCGCTCGGCGCGCAGGGCCAGCGCCTGCCGGTCGAGCGCCAGCGGGGCAAGGCAGCTTTCGCACAGGGCGATCACCGTATCCATCAGCTTCTGGCGCAGCCCTTCGGTCATCGCGGCATCCATGCGCGAGAAGGAGAGGACAAGGCGCTGGATCGCCTCGTTGGCCTCGGCGGCATCCTGCGCGGCGGCGGCCTCGGCATCGGCGGCGCCCTGGGCATAGCCCTCGGCGCGGGCCAGCGCGATGGGGTCGGCAGGCGGCTGGGCCAGCGCGTCGATCAGGACGTCGGGCAGGTCCTCATCGTCGTGATTGCCCGGCCCCAGGCGGGGCATGCCCAGCGCGGCAAAGGGCACCGGGCCGCCTTCGGGCCGGGCCATATCGGTCAGCGCGACAAAGCGGGCATCGCGCGAGAACGGCCCCGAACGGCCCGTCATCTGCGTAAAGTCGACCAGGCGGGTGACATTGCCGCCCGTTTCCGCCCGTGCCGACTCAGACATAGTCGTCGTCGCCCGCGCCAAAGGCGATCACGCCCTCGGCGGCCAGGCGGCGCGCCACGGTCACGATCTGCTTTTGCGCCTCGAGCACGTCGGCCATCTTCAGGCGGCCGCGGCTGGCAATTTCGTCCTTCACGCCATCGGCCGCGCGGCTCGACATGGCGGCAAAGAACACGCCGCGCTGCTCCTCGGGCAGGCCCTTGAGCGCGTTGATGAGCGCGTCGCTCTCGACCTCGCGCAGCAGCGAACCCATCGACTTGGGGTCGAGCACGAAGAGGTGCTCGAACTTGAACATCTCGTTCTCGATGGCCTTGGCCAGGACTTTGTCCATCCTGGTGATCTCGGGCATCACCCGCTTCTCGACCAGCTTGCCCGAGCCGTTGATCAGCTCGGCCGCGTTCTTGGCGCCGCCCATCAGCAATGCGTTCCTGCCGTGATGCTCGCTGATGCGCTGGCTGAGCAGTTCCTCGAGCATGCCGATCGCCTCGGGGGCAACAGGGCCCATGGTGGCGATGCGATGCACCACCTGCGTCTGCACATCGCCCGGAAGCGTGGCCAGCACCTTGGCGGCCACCTCGGGGTCGAGCTGGATGAGCAGCACGGCAATGGCCTGCGGATGCTCGCCCTTGACCAGCGGCACGATGGCCGGCGCATTGAGCCACCGGGCGATTTCCAGCCCCGAGCTGACCGGCGCCTCGGGGGCGATGCGCTGCATCAGGTTGTCGGCCTTTACCGTGCCAACCGCGCGGGTCATGATCTGGTGCACGCGCTTGGTGCGGCCATGCGCGTCGATGCCCAGTTTCTCGGTACGGGTGACGAATTCCTCGACCGCGTGAACGATGGCGTCGGGGCCAATGTCGCCCAGCGCGCACATCTTCTCGCCCAGCAGTTTCAGCTCGCTCGGCTCAAGATGCTGCAGCATGCTGCTGGCCTGGTCCTCGCCCAGCAGCATGACCAGCACGGCGGCGGCCTCGGCGTCGCAGCGCAGCGGGCGGGCGTCGGCGGTGATCTGATCCATCGCGCTCATCGGGCGGGCTCCTCTTCAACCTTGGGTTGCAGCATCTGGCGCAGTGCGATCACCGCGTTTTCGGGTTTCTGGTCGACGATCTGCTGGGCCAGGCCCACGCGGCGGCCAAGGATGTCGGCGTTGACGGGGCCTTCCTGGGCCAGCAGCAGTTGCTCCTGGGCTTCAGCTTCGGCGCGCGGGCTGATGGCGCTCAGGCCCGGAGGTTCGGCTGCGCCCTGCGTGAGCAGGCCGGCCGGTTGCTGCGCAGCATTGGCGCCCTCGTCGGCAATGGCGATGTC
>DATMUT010000379.1:0-3704 GCA_035563755.1 Novosphingobium sp. | reverse complement strand
TCTCGCGCCAGAAACAGGGCTATGCGCGCTCGCTGTGCGAACTGGTGGCGGCCGGCAGCCTCGACCTTGCCAACCTGCCGCAGGACGACGAGGCAGCGATCGCCGCGCTGACCACCATCAAGGGCATCGGCCGCTGGTCGGCCGAGATCTACCTGCTGTTTGCCGAAGGGCGGCCCGACATCTGGCCGGCGGGCGACCTGGCGGTGCAGATTGGCCTTGGCAAGCTGCTGGGCCTGGCCGAGCGGCCCAGCGAAAAGGCCACGCGCACGCTGGCCGAAAGCTGGCGGCCGCACAGGGGGGCCGCGGCTATTTTCACCTGGCATTGCTACAACAACGCGGCGCTCTAGCCGATAAGCACGCCGTCGATGGCATGGGCCATCTGCACATCGCGCGAGGTCAGGCCGCCGGCGTCATGCGTGGTCAGCACGACGGCCACGCGGTTCCACACATTGGTCCATTCCGGGTGATGGTCCAGCCTTTCGGCAATCAGCGCCACACGGGTCATAAAGGCAAAGGCCTCGCCAAAATCGGCGAACAGGAAGTCGCGCCGGATCGCCCGCCCATCCCAGTCGAGGCGCCACAGCGGCAGGCCCAGCATGGCCGCCTCGCGCGCCTCTGGAACCAGCAGGCTGATCGGGGTGATGGGCATTCGTTTCCTTTCTGCACGCCCTGTGGGCGCGTTCCTGCGGGGGGCTGAGGCGTTCTCTTCCCGGGGGCGTCCCGATGCCATCTGGCGGACATCTTGGCACATTGCCCGGTTTCCCCTATCGCCGGGCGCGATGCAAGACAGCCATTCCCCTTATCCGTCGCTCGTGGCGCGCGGCCTGGCGTGCCGCCGGGGCGATCGCGTGCTGTTTGCCGGGCTCGACCTGGCGCTGACGGGGGGGCAGGCGGTGCAACTGGCGGGGGCCAACGGCATCGGCAAGTCCAGCCTGATGCGGCTGCTGGCCGGCCTTGGCCAGCCCTGGCAGGGCAGCGTCGAGCGGCAGGGCAGCGTCGGCCTGCTCGACGAGCGGCCCGCGCTCGATCCGGGCCAGCCGCTGGGCCGGGCGCTCGATTTCTGGGCGCGGATCGACGGGGCAGCGCAGGACGAGGCGCAGGCCGCGCAGGCAAGGCTGGGCATTGCCGAACTGCTCGACGTGCCGGTGCGCTACCTCTCGACCGGACAGAAGAAGCGCGCGGCGCTGGCCCGCCTCATCGGCCAGCGCGCGGCGATCTGGCTGCTCGACGAACCGCTCAACGGCCTCGACACGGCCGCCTGCGCGCTGGTCGAGGCGCTGGCGGGCGAGCATTGCGCCAACGGCGGCATCTGCCTTATCGCCTCGCACCAGAGCTTTGCCCTGCCCGGCATGGCCGTCGTCCACATGGCGGAGTATGCGGCATGATCGGCACTCTGGCGTCCATTTTGCGGCGCGACCTCGGCCTGTTGCTGCGCGGCAGCGCGGGTGGCGGCGGGGTGGCGCTGCCCATCCTGTTCTTCCTCGCGGTCTCGATGATCATCCCCTTTGCCGTGGGGCCGGACGCGCGGCTGCTGGCGCGCATTGGCGGCGGGGTCATCTGGGTAGCGGCGCTGCTGGCGGCCATCCTGCCGCTCGACCGCCTGATCGACCCCGACCGCGACCTTGGCATGTTCGACCAATGGGCGCTGCGCGGCATTACCGAGGAATGGGTGATCGCCACGCGCATTGCCGCCCATTGGCTCAGCTTTGCCCCGGCGCTGATGCTGGCCACACTGCCGGCCGCCGGGCTGCTGGGTATCGACGGGCGAGCGCTGGGGCTGGTCGAGGCGGGGCTGGCTTTGGGCACGCCGGGGCTGGCGGCGCTGGGGGTTACGGTGGCGGCCATTACCTCGGGCCTGCGCGGCGGGGCGGCGCTGGCCGGGCTGCTGGTCATCCCGCTTTCGGTGCCGATCCTGATCTTTGGCGCGGGCGCGCTGGCCATTGGCGGGCAAAGCGGCCTGGCGCTGACGGGGGCGGCCAGCCTGGTGCTGCTGGCCATCGCCCCCTTTGCCGGCGCGGCGGCGTTGCGGGCCGGGCGCTAGCCTGGCCCCAAGCGGCATATCAGGCCGGGATTTGCGCCTGCAACTCCGCGATCTCGCGGCGCAGGCCGCCCATGGTGGCCAGCGGCCCGCGCACATACTGGTCGAGCAGCGGCAGGGCAGCGACATCGATAGCGCCCGCCTCGGCGTAATGCTCGATAATGGCCTGCGAATCCTGCAGGAACCGCCCAGGCGCCAGTTCCACCGTGGGGAACGTCACCTTGTCGAAATGCGGCGCCAGCGCGGCGCGGATGACCGGCTCGTTCGCATCGCCGGGCGCAAAGATGCGCTCGTCGAACTGGCCCACCAGCCCTGCCTCGAGCAGGAACAGGCGCAGCTTCAGGCACCACGGGCACTTGTCCTTCAGATACAGGACAGGCTTGAATTCAGCAGTCATGGAAGTCCTCAATAGGGCGGCTTGTGCAGCCCCTTGGGGCTTTGCGTGAAGATCTCGCAGCCGTCATCGGTAATGCCGATCGAATGCTCGAACTGGGCCGAAAGCGAGCGGTCGCGCGTCACGGCTGTCCAGCCATCCTCGAGCATCTTCACCCCCGGCTTGCCCAAGTTGATCATCGGCTCGATCGTGAAGAACATGCCCGGGCGCAGCTCGGGGCCGGTGCCCGGATAGCCGGCATGCACCACCTCGGGCGCGTCATGGAACAGGCGGCCCACGCCATGCCCGCAAAAATCGCGCACCACGCCATAGCGGAACTGCTCGGCATGTTTCTGGATGGCATGGCCAATGTCGCCCAGCCGCACGCCGGGGCGCGCCATGTTCACGCCGATCATCAGGCACTCGTAGGTCACATCGACCAGCCGCCGCGCCTTGAGCGCCACATCACCCACCAGATACATCCGGCTGGTGTCGCCATGCCAGCCATCGACCAGCGGCGTCACGTCGACATTGACGATATCGCCGTCCTTGAAGGTCTTGTCGGACGGGATGCCGTGGCACACCACCTGGTTGATCGAGATGCAGCAGGAATGGGCAAAACCGCGATAGCCCATGGTGGCGGGCACAGCACCAGCATCGAGCGTCATCTGGCGCACCACATCGTCGATGGCGGCCGTGGTCACGCCCGGCTGGATCATGGGGGCGATGGCATCGAGAATCTCGGCGGCAAGGCGGCCTGCCTTGCGCATCCCTTCAAAGCCCTCGGGGCCGTGCAGCTTGATGGTGCCATCGCGCAGCACCGTGTCGCCATCCGCGACGATCTGGTATTGAGTCATGCCCCGCTTATAGCGAAGCATTCGCAGAATGGCGAGGCCCCGCACGCAGCCCCGTTAGCGCAAGGGCGCGAAATCGGCCCGATATTGCGGTCGCACCGCCGCGATGATGGCCGGCGTGACCGGCAGCGTCACCTCATAGTCGCCCTCGGCATAGGGGCCGGCGACATATGGCCCCATCAGGATGCCGACCCGGTCAAACGCGCGCCGCCCGTGCGAACCGAGAATGACCACCTGATCGGCCGGATCGGGGCAGGTGTCGAAATCGCTGCCGCTGCGCGGATCAACCTTCTCGCCGCGCCGCTTGCTCCTTTCGCGGTTCAGGGCGGCGCAGAAAGGCGCGCGCACCGCCGCCGCAAACGCCGCCTTCGAGACAAACAGATCGACCGCCTTCACCTGCCGCCTGGCCAGCTTGTTCCACAGCAGCGCAACCGGCCCG
>DATMUT010000378.1:0-2713 GCA_035563755.1 Novosphingobium sp. | reverse complement strand
GGGTGGCTCATCCACTACGAGCTGGTCGGCCAGTACCTTGAGGAAACCAACGACGCGCAGGTGCAGGCCGACGCCATCACCATCGCGCCGCGTATCAGCGGTTACGTGGCCGAAGTGCTGGTGACCGACAACCAGGACGTGAAGGCCGGGCAACCGCTGGTTCGCATCGATCCGCGTGATTTCCGCGCGCACGCCGCACAGGCCAAGGCCGCGATCGACATCGCCAAGGCGCAGGCCGACAATATTCGCGCCGGCATCGAGGAGCAGCAGTCGACCATCGAGCAGAGCCGCGCGCAGCTTTCGGCCGCGCAGGCCAAGGCCAAGTATGATGCCGACCAGGTGCGCCGCTATGCCCCGCTGGTGGCCACCGGCGCCGAGCAGGCCCAGCAACTGGCGCAATTGCGCACCGCCGCCCAGCAATCGGCCGATCAGGCCCGCGCTCAGGCCGCAACGCTGGCCGGGCAGGAGCGGCGCGTGGCCACCCTGCAGGCGCAGGTCCGCCAGGCCGAGGCGCAGGCCCGCAGTGGCGGCGCCCAGCTCGATCTGGCCAATGTCGATGTGGACGCCACCTTGCTGCGCGCCAGCGCCAACGGCCGCATTGGCGACAAGACCGTGACCGTGGGCCAATATGCCCAGTCGGGCACGCGCCTCATGTCGATCGTGCCGCTCGACAAGGTGTATGTCGTGGCCAATTTCAAGGAAACGCAGCTGGCCCACATGCACCCCGGCCAAACCGTCACCATCAAGGTTGACGCGATGGACGGCCACGACATCAAGGGCCATATCGAGAGCATGGCGCCCGGCACCGGGGCCAGCTTCTCGCTGATCCCGCCGCAGAACGCGACCGGCAACTTCACCAAGATCGTGCAGCGCGTGCCCGTGCGCATCCGCATCGATCCGGGCCAGAATGCCGGCGTCGTGCTGGTGCCGGGCCTGTCGGTCACGGCCACGGTGCACACCAAGGCGGGCGAATAAGCCCATGGCCTCGGCCGCCAATCCCGCTTTGCCGCCCGTGCCGCAAAAGGCCGACCTGACTGCCTGGCTGGCTGTTGCCGCCGGCACGCTGGGCGCGCTGATGGCCACGCTCGACATCTCGATCGTGAACTCGGCGTTGCCCACCATTCAGGGCGAGATCGGCGCCTCGGGCACCGAGGGGACGTGGGTGGCCACATCCTACCTCGTGGCCGAGATCGTCATCATCCCGATGGCGGCGTGGTTGCAGCGCTTGCTGGGCCTGCGCGCCTTTCTGCTGATCGCGGCCAGCCTGTTCACCGCCTTTTCGGTGATGTGCGGGGTCGCGGGCGACCTCACGACCATGATCATTGGCCGCGTGGGCCAGGGCTTTACCGGCGGCGCGCTGATCCCCACAGCGCAGACCATCATCGCCACGCGATTGCCCCGCGCGCAGCAACCCATCGGCATTGCCGCCTTTGGCGTGACGGCCGTTATGGGGCCGGTCATGGGCCCGCTGCTGGGCGGTTGGCTGACCGAGAATGTCAGCTGGCACTATGCCTTCTTCATCAACGTGCCGGTTTCGGCGGTACTGATGATGCTGCTGCTGGTGGGCCTGCCGGCCGAGAAGATGCGGCTCAACCTGCTGTCCGAGGCCGATTGGGCTGGTGTTGCAGGGCTTGCCCTTGGCCTTGGCGCGCTCACCGTGCTGCTAGAGGAAGGGCAGCGCGAGCAGTGGTTCGCCTCGGAACTCATCCGCTGGATGGCGGCGATCTCGGCGCTGGGCTTCGTGCTCATCGGCTGGGGGCAGGCGCGCAGCGAGCGGCCGGTCATCAAGCTCAAGCTGCTGCTGAACCGGCAATTTGGCGCCACTGCCATGATGGGCGTGGTGCTGGGCATCGTGCTTTACGGCACGTCCTATGTGATCCCGCAGTTTCTGGCCACCATTGCCGACTACAACGCCTATCAGTCGGGCAAGATCGTGCTGATCTCGGGCGTGCCCAGCCTGTTCATGATGGCGATCGTGCCGATCCTGCTCAAGCATATCGACGTACGCATCGCGGTGGCCTCGGGCCTGCTCATCATGGGCGCCTGCTCGCTCATCGACACGAATATGTCGCAACTGTCCGATGGCAGCGATTTCGTCACCTCGCAGCTGATGCGCGGGTTTGGCCAGATTTTGGGCATGCTGTTCCTCAGCCAGTCGGTGGTCCGCTCGGTCCCGCGCGAGGATGCCGGTGATGCGTCCGGCCTGTTCAACGCGTGTCGTAACCTGGGCGGCTCGCTGGCGCTGGCGGGCATCTCGATCGTGCAGGACCAGCGGCTGTGGCTGCACGCCCGCCGGCTCGAGGAAACGCTGCATGCCAACAGCGTGATGGTGCAGGACAAGGTCCGCTCGCTGGGTGGGCTGCACGCGGCCGCGCCCCAGCTCGAGGCGCAGGTGCAGGTGCAGGCGCTGGTGATGACCTATAACGACATTTTCTGGATCATGGGCCTTGGCACGCTGGCCGTGCTGCCGTTGGTCCTGTTCCTTCGCCCCTTCCCCAAGGACGCGGCTCCGGCCGCGCCGATGCACTAGAAGTTGCCCCGCAGATGACGCCGAAATCCAAGCCTTCCGCGCTTTTCACCCTGCCCCTCGTGGCGTTGCTGGCGGCCTGTTCGGTCGGGCCGAACTATGCCGGCCCGCCGCGCGACGGGGCGGCCCTGCCGCCGGCCGCCTTTGTGCGGGCGGGCGATGGGGCGCTCTCGCCGGCGCCTGCCA
>DATMUT010000377.1:0-3904 GCA_035563755.1 Novosphingobium sp. | reverse complement strand
CCCGCCGCAGCGCTATGAAGGGCGCTGGAACGTGTCGATCTACCACACGGTGCAGCTGGTCGACCGGGTGCAGCTGACCGATGGCGGGGCGGTGCTCGACCTGCTCAATGGCGATTCGCTCACCTCGACGGGCGTGGCGCGCCATTCGCTCGAGATCGACGCTGGCACCTTCTTCAAGGGCATTGGCCTGCGCATGAACGGCACATGGTCGGCGCCCACCCGCGTCAACGGGTCGAGCAATGGCACCGGCGACCTGCGCTTTGGCGCGCTGTTCAAGCTTAACGCGCGCCTGTTCGTCGATCTGGGACAGCAGGCGCGGCTGACCAAGGCGTCCGACTTCTTCAAGGGCGCGCGCCTTTCGCTCATGGCCAACAACCTGTTCAACCAGCGCCAGAAGGTGACCGACGCCACAGGCGCCACGCCCACGGCCTATCAGCCCTATGTGCTCGACCCCACGGGGCGGCTGATCGGGCTGGAACTGCGCAAGATGTTCTGACGGATCTGTGGGGAGTGGGGCTAGTCCCTCTCCCCATTGGCGGCGCGAGCGCCTATCTGGGGCGCATGTCGCAAGAGCAGGACCCCAGCAAAGCCAACGCCGCCCCGGCCTCTGCCGACCGTTTCAACGAGGAGCGGGCGACCAGCCTGCTGCGCGGCAGCGAGAGGCCCGATCTCGATGCTGGCGTGGCCGCCATCCGCGAGGTGCTGGCCACTTTGCCGGCCCGGCCGGGTGTGTATCGCATGACCGATGCGCGCGGCGATGTGCTGTATGTGGGCAAGGCGCGGGCGCTGCGCAATCGCGTGGCCAATTACACGCAGGTGGACCGGCTGCCGCTGCGCCTGCAGCGGATGGTGTCGCAATGCCGCGGCATGACCATCGTGACCACCAATTCCGAGGCCGAGGCGCTGCTGCTCGAGGCGCAGCTGATCAAGCGGTTTCGCCCGCCCTACAATGTGCTGCTGCGCGACGACAAGAGCTTCCCCTTCATCCTGCTGCGCAGCGACCATGCCTTTGCGCGCATCATGAAGCATCGCGGCGCGCGCAAGGCGCCGGGCAATTATTACGGCCCCTTTGCCAGCGCGGGCAGCGTGAACACCACGATCAACGCGTTGCAAAAGCTGTTCCTGCTGCGCTCTTGCACCGACAGTTTCTTTGCCCGGCGCGACCGGCCCTGCCTGCTCTATCAGATCAAGCGGTGCAGCGCCCCTTGCGTCGAGCGCATCAGCGAGGCCGATTATGGCGAGCTGGTGCGGCAGGCGAAGGACTTTCTGGGCGGCAAGTCGAGCGCGGTGCAGCGCGAGATCGAGGCGCAGATGTCAGCCGCCGCCGAGGCGCTCGATTTCGAGCGGGCGGCGATGCTGCGTGATCGGCTGCGAGCGGCGACCTTCATTCAGGGATCGCAGTCGATCAACGCCGAAGGGTTGCCCGATGCCGATATTTTCGCGCTGGCAACCAAGGGCGGGCACACCGCCATCCAGGCCTTCTTCATTCGCGGTGGGCAGAACTGGGGGCATCGCGCTTTCTTCCCCACGCACACCGAGGGGCTGGAGGAGGGCGAGGTGATGCAAAGTTTCCTCGCGCAGTTCTACGAGGAAGTGCCTCCGCCGCGCGTCGTCCTGCTCGACCGTGCCTTGCCCGAGGCCGAATTGCTGGCCGAAGCGCTGCGTGAAAGCCCGCATAACGAGGGCGGCGCGCGCATCGAGATTGCCGTGCCCCAGCGCGGCGAGCGCAAGCGGCTGGTCGAACAGGCGACGCGCAACGCTGTCGAGGCGCTGGACCGGCGCATGGCCGAAAGCGGCACCAAGGCGAAGATCCTGCGCGAGATGGCCGAGTTCCTCGAACTGCCCGACGTGCCGCAGCGCATCGAGGTGTACGACAACAGCCACATTCAGGGCGCCCATGCCCTTGGCGCGATGATCGTGGCCGGCCCCGAGGGTTTCGTGAAGGGCCAGTATCGCAAGTGGAACATCCGCAAGGCCGAAACCAACGACGACTTTGGCATGATGCGCGAGGTGATGACCCGCCGCTTTGCCCGCGCGATGGAGGAGGACCCCACCCGTGAGACGCAGGGGCGCGAGGATGCCAACTGGCCCGATCTGGTGCTGATCGACGGCGGCAAGGGGCAGATCAGCGCGGTATGCGAAGCGCTCGAAGAGCTGGGCGTGGAGGATGTGAACATCATCGGCATCGCCAAGGGGCCGCATCATGGCCGCGACGGGCGCGAGGTGTTCCACTTCCCCGATGGGCGCGAGAAGATGCTGCCGGTCAATTCGCCGCTGTTGTTCCACCTGCAGCGCCTGCGCGACGAGGTGCACCGCTTTGCCATTGGCGCGCACCGCGACAAGCGCAGCCGGGCGATCACCGCCTCGCCGCTCGACGAGATCCCTGGCATCGGCCCGGCGCGCAAGCGGGCGCTGCTGTTGCATTTCGGCACGGCGAGCCGGGTGCGGGCGGCGGCTCTGGACGACCTGAAGCGCGCGCCTGGCGTGAATGCGGCGGTGGCGCAGGCGGTGTATGACTTTTACCATCCGGGGGGGTGAAAGGGGGGAATGCACCGGCCGGGTAGTGCCGCAGGCAATATTGCTTTTTCGCTTCGCGGAATTGCGCCCCGCCGGCCCAATGCACCACGCAAAGGCATGGGAGCGCGAGGGGCGAGCCCCTCGCATAAACCCCCTTACTTCACCCCCATCTTGCGCAACACCCGCCACCCATAGGCCTTGCCCAGATTGCGCGCCGGCCAGCGCCCCGGCCTGCTGGGCGTGATCCCCAGCCGCCGCAGCACGCCGTTGAACGCATGGGCGTCGGCCTCGGCAAAGCTCCATTCCGAGCGCCAGGTGATCGAGAGCGATACGGACGGCTCTGGCCCGTTGCGCACGAAATGGGGAGCCATGACCGGCACGAACAAGGCCTCGCCGGGTTGAATGGCAAAGTCGCGCCCGCCCGCCAGCATCTCCTCGCGCCATTTCAGCTCGCGCCCGCCGCCGGTGTGGTATGTCTCGTGCAGCTCGTCGGGGGCGTAGAACGGGTCGCCGGCCGGAAACTGGGTCATCACCTTGCTGCCGCGGATCTGCATCAGGATGTTGTGTTCGGGGTCGAAATGATAGGGCGTGACCGCATTGGGCGAGGAGATGAAGATGAACCCTTGCGTCTTGAGCATCTGCCCGGTGGCCGCCTCGATGGGGCCGCGCAGTTCGGCCAGCAGGTCGCCCAGCAGCGCGGCATAGGCGGGCACCTGCTCGACATTCTTCAGCACCGCCCAACTGCCGGTCTGCTCGATGCGGCGGATGGTCTCGCCAATGGGGATACCGGTGGGGGCGGGCTTGCCGTCGATGCCGATGGGCTGGTCGCCCCTGTTGTACTCGATCGAGCGTTCGGGCAGGCTCTCGGCCAGATCGGCCAGCGCATCAAGGTCGAGCAGCGCGTGGCGGCCAAGCCCATGCGCCAGCACATGCGGCACTTCGGGATAGGCGCTGGCAAAGGCGGCGCGGGCGCTATCGGAAAAGACGGTCGTGGTCATTCTGGGCCTCCGCCGGGCGGCACAATGGCGCCCACCCGCGTTTCAAATCGAGAGAGCAGGGCGAATGCGCCGCGCCGCGCCGCCCCGCCAATGGCGATCGACAGGTGGCCGATGTCGCGCCTTTCGCGCCACATGTGGTCGATCATGGGGTGATCGGCCGCGGCGCAACTGTCGCAGGCGGCAACGCCGGGGCGTTCGAGCAGGTCGAGATTTTCCCGCTGGAGCAGCACGCCGGGCGAGAAACGGGCGTAGTCTTCGTCGAAGGCGGTCTTGTACGAGAAGGCCATTGGCGGCGCCAGAAAGGTGGCCAGCATGGCGATCGCCCGCCCGTCAAGCCGCAGCGACAGGCGTTCCAGGCGCCCGCGCGTGGCAGCGCCAGCCAGCGCCTC
>DATMUT010000376.1:0-2413 GCA_035563755.1 Novosphingobium sp. | reverse complement strand
GGGTCCATATGCGCCGGGTTCACATCGCCCGAAGCCAAAGCGAACAGCTGTATCTCGCGCTGGCCCAGACGGCGCGAAATAGAGGCTGTCTCGCCAATGGCGATCTCGTCGTAGGTGCGGTTCTCGATCATGTCGGGCGTGTTCATGCAGCAACCCTCGGGCAAGAAACGATTCCACGCTTCAATAAAGCAATTGTGCGCCAGCGAAATGGCCTTGATCAAATTGCCCCTAACAGTGCTGCGTTGCAATATGTGGTCAGACGCTTCTCTTTGGCCTTCATGGCGCAGCGCTGCTCGCTATTGCCCGGCATAGGCGTCGAGCGTGCGTACCAGCCGGTCGAGCGTGCCCGGCTCGAGCCAGGAGTGGCCGGCATCGGGGATGATGTGCAACTGCGCCTGCGGCCATGCGCGGCTCAGCTCATAGGCGGTGCGTGGCGGGCACACCATGTCGTAGCGCCCCTGAACAATGGTGCCGGCAATGCCCGCCAGCCGCTCTGCCCCGGCCAGCAACTGCCCCGGCGCCAGCCAGCCCTCATGCATGAAATAATGGTTCTCGATTGCCGCGAAGGCCAGCGCGAAATGTGGGTCAACAAAGCCGGTCTCATCCAGCGGTCGCGGCAGCAGGTTCGAGGTTCGCCCCTCCCACAAGGCCCATGCGCTGGCCGCCCGCAGCCGTGCTGCCTTGTCCGGCCCGGTCAGCCTGCGATGATAGGCCGCGCGCAAATTTCCGCGCTCGCCCTCGGGGATGGGCGCCACAAAATCGGCCCAGTACTCGGGGAACACCTCGCTGGCGCCGTGCTGATAGAACCAGTCGATCTCGCGCCCGCTGCACAGGAATATGCCGCGCAGCACCAGCTCGCTCACCGCCTGCGGGTAGCTTTGCGCATAGGCCAGCGCCAGCGTTGACCCCCACGACCCGCCGCACACCAGCCAGCGTTCCACCCCCATGACAGCGCGCAGCCGCTCGATATCGGCCACCAGATGCCATGTGGTGTTCGCCTGTGTGCAGGCATGCGGGGTGGACCGGCCGCAACCGCGCTGGTCGAACAGCAGCACATCGTAGCGCGCCGGATCGAACAGGCGGCGATGGCTGGGCGAAATGCCGCCCCCCGGCCCGCCATGCAGAAACACCGCCGGCTTTGCCCCCGGCGTGCCGCAGCGTTCGTAATAGATCACATGGCCATCGCCCACCTCGATCTGGCCGGTGGCGTAAGGGTCTATCGGCGGATACAGCCCGCGCAATGCCTGCAAAAGCTCAGTTCCCCTTCATGCGGCGCGGCACCAGCGGCGGCGGCTGGTCGACGGGCGCAGCGATAATGGCCTGCATGATGGCATGGCCGGGCGCCTTGGCACAGGCCGGATCGACCGCGGCCGCATCGCCCGCCAGCGCCAGCGCCTGACAGCGGCACCCGCCCCAGTCGATCTCGCGGCGATCGCAGACCTGACACGGCTGAGGCATCCATTGCGTGCCGCGAAACCGGGCAAAGGCGGGGTCATTACGCCAGATACTGGCCAGATCGCTCTCGCGCACCGAAGCGAATTCCATGCCCGGAATGGTCTCGGCCGCATGGCATGGCAGCGCCCTGCCCTCGGGCGTGAGGTGGATGAAGCGATTGCCCCAGCCGCCCATGCACGCCTTTGGCCGCTCGGCATAGTAATCGGGCACGACATAGTCGATGGCGATACGCCCCATCAGCCTGTCGCGCGCGGCGGCCACCAGCGCATTGGCGGTATCGAGCTGATCGCGCGTGGGCAGCAGCGCGTCGCGGTTTCGCAGCGCCCAGCCGTAATATTGCACATGGGCGATCTCGATCCGGTCGGCCTGCAGCGTTTCGGCCAGGGCCAGCATGGCCGGCAGGCTGGCGATGTTCTGGCGGTGCACCACGAAATTGACCGTGAGGGGCAGCCCCGAGCCCCTGATGCGCGCCGCCGCCTCGATCTTGCGGGCATGGCCGCCCTTGTAGCCGCCAAAGACATCGGCCGCCCCGGCTTCGGCCTCCTGAAAACTGAGCTGGATATGGTCGATGCCTGCCTCGAGCAACTGCGCCATTGCCGCATCGGTCAGCAGCACGCCCGAGGTGATAATATTGGTGTACAGCCCCGCGCGCGCCGCATGCGCCACCAGTTCGGGCAGATCCTTGCGCGCCATCGGCTCGCCGCCCGAGAAGTGGAATTGCAGCACGCCAATGGCCGCCGCCTCGTCGATCACGCGCTGCCATGTGGCGGTGTCCAGCTCGTCGCGGGCGGACACCAGCTCCAGCGGATTGGCGCAATAGGCGCATTGCAGCGGGCAGCGGTGCGTGATCTCGGCGATCAGCCCCATGGGCGGAGCCAGTTCCTGAGCGTGCTGGCTCGCGCAGCTGGTCAGCGTCTCGCTCACAGTTCCACCGCCCCCTTGCGCGCCAGATCGGCCA
>DATMUT010000375.1:0-2208 GCA_035563755.1 Novosphingobium sp. | reverse complement strand
AGCAGGCCGCCGCCGCCACGCTCAAGGCCCTGTTCCGTGATGCCGGCCTGCCGGTGATGAATTCGACCACGCATATCGTGCCGCTGATGGTGGGCGATCCGGTCAAGGCCAAGAAGATCAGCGACATCCTGCTGGCCGAATATGGCGTCTATGTGCAGCCGATCAATTTCCCCACCGTGCCGCGCGGCACCGAGCGCCTGCGCTTCACCCCCGGCCCGGCCCACACCGAAGCCATGATGCGCGGCCTGACCGATGCTCTGGTCGAGATCTGGGACCGGCTGGAACTGGAACTGCTGGCCGCCTGACGCGCGCCAGAATGAATCATGCGAGGCGGGCCGCATTTCTGCGGCCCGTTTTCGTTTGTGCTTCAGGCTTGGTTGGGCTGGCGCAGTGCCTACCCTTGCGCCGCCTCGCGCGCGGCGCGGGCAAAGTCGTTCAGCTTCGTCACGGTTTCGCCATAACGCCCCTCGGCCTCGGCGTTGCGCAGGTATTTCACCCCCTCGACCAGCACCTCATCGGGCGTGGGCTGGGCAAGGAACAGCGCCGTCACCTCGTCGGCAAAGGCGTCGAGCGGCTGATAGCCGGGCCGCTTCGACTGGCCGGGCGTCAGTTCGGTCTGCACCGCTGGCGGCACGATCTCGACCACCTCGACCCGCCCGCGCAGCGCCTCGCGCAGGGCCACGGTATAGGAATGCAGCGCCGCCTTTGTGGCATTATACGTGGCCGTGGTCAGCAGCGGCACATAGGCCAGACCCGAGGTGACATTGGCGATCACCCCGTCGCCGCGCGCGACCAGATGGTCGATGAAAGCGTCGATCAGGCGGATGGGCGCGAGCAGGTTGGTGGCGATCGTCGCCTCGGCATCGGCCAGATCGCGGCGCGCGGTCACATCCTCGAAGCGCATGATGCCGGCGTTGTTGACCACCACATTGAGCGCGGGAAAACGCGCGGTCGCATCGGCGGCAAAGGCGGCCAGCGCGGCCGCATCGTCCAGATCGACGGCAATGGCGTGCATGTTGTCGCGGCCCGCGCAGGCCTGCTGCAGCACGTCGAGGCGGCGCCCCGCCACGATCACCACATTGCCCGCATCGTGCAGCCGCTGGGCCAGCGCCTCGCCAATGCCCGAGCCGCCGCCGGTGATGAGGATGGTATTGCCTGAGGGTTTCATGGGCGTACTCCTGTCTTGCCTGGGCGCAGAGGTAGGCCTTTTCTTTCCCGGCGAAAGAAGGCACCTGAAAGAATTATACTTACCCAAAAGAGAGTGACCCGGTTCATGCCCGCGCCCATCGCCACCCCGGCCCCCGTTCCCGACTGCCGCAACGCCGCCATCGACCCGCGCGTCGAGGCGCTGGTGAGCGAGCTGATCGGCCGTGTGGCCGACAAGTGGACGCTGATCGTGCTCGAAATCCTTGAGGATAGCGGCACCTTGCGCTTCACCGAAATTTCGCGCGCGGTGCCCGCCATCAGCCAGAAGATGCTGACCCAGACCCTGCGCCAGATGGAGCGCGACGGCATGGTGACCCGCCACGTGCACGCGCTGGTGCCGCCGCGCGTCGACTATGCGCTGACCGACCTTGGCCATACGCTGAGCGCTGCCTTTTGCGGTGTGTGGCTGTGGGCCGAGGCGAACCTGGCCCGGATCGAGCAGGCCCGCGCCGACTATGATGCCCGCCAGCCACAGGGCTAGGCCGGGGCGTTCCGCCTGCCGGAAAGGGTGCATTTTGCCCGCCCAAACGCCTATGTCTGCGCTTGCATGGCCCCGATTGCGCCCCTAACCGGCGGCAAAGCGAATCTGTAACAGGAAGGTTGGGGCCATGAGGATCGTTATTTCCGGCGGCGGGATCACCGGTTGCACCGCGGCGATGCTGCTGGCCGATGCCGGTCACGATGTGCGCGTGTTCGAGGCCGTGCCGCAAGTGGCCGAGCTGGGCGTGGGCATCAACCTGCTACCGCACGCCGTCTCGATCCTCGACCGGCTGGGGCTGGCCGACCATCTGGCCGGGCTTGGCGTGGCAACGCAGGAACTGGTCTATTTCAACCGCCACGGCCAGCGCATCTGGGGCGAGCCGCGCGGGCGTTTCGCCGGCTATCCGGTGTCGCAGGTCTCGGTCCATCGCGGCCGGTTGCAGGTCGAGCTGTTCAACGCTGCCCGCGCGCGTCTGGGCCAGGAACGGGTGCTGACGGGCCACCGCTTCATCTCGGTGGCCG
>DATMUT010000374.1:0-3836 GCA_035563755.1 Novosphingobium sp. | reverse complement strand
GCCATGTTCGCCGCCGTCGAAACGGCCAAAGACGGTGGTGCGGGTCAGCAGGCGCACGTTGGGCATGGCGGCCAGTTCGGCGGCGGCATTGGCGGCCCACTGGTGCCCGGCCATGCCGTCCACATCCTGCCGCTCGCCCAGCAGCGCGCCGCCGGGCAGCGGGCTTTCGTCGGCAATCACCACCGAGAGGCCAGCGCGCGCCGCATCAAGCGCGGCGGTGAGGCCCGCAGGCCCCGCGCCCACCACCAGCAGGTCGCAAAAGGCGTGGTCGTGCTCGTAGGTATCGGGGTCTTCCAGCCCCGAGAGCGCGCCAAGCCCGGCCGCGCGGCGGATGACCGGCTCGTACAGCTTTTCCCAGGCCTTGGCCGGCCACATGAAGGTCTTGTAGTAGAACCCGGCCACGAACAGCGGCGAGAACAGCTGGTTCACCGCCATCACGTCGTGTTTCAGGCTGGGCCAGCGGTTCTGGCTGCTGGCGACCAGCCCATCGTACAGTTCTGCCATGGTGGCGCGGGTGTTGGGTTCGGCCCTTGCGCCCTCGCGCAGGGTGACAAGGGCGTTGGGCTCCTCGCTGCCGGCGGTCAGGATGCCGCGCGGGCGGTGGTACTTGAACGAACGGCCCACCAGCCGCACGCCATTGGCCAGCAGCGCCGAGGCCAGCGTGTCGCCAGCGTGGCCGGCATAGTCCTGCCCGTCGAAACGGAAGCTGATGGCGCGCGAACGGTCGACAAGGCCGCCGCTGCTCAGGCGGAAGGGTTGCGCGCTCATGCGGCGTCTCCGGTGTTGGCGGGGGCGGCCTTGGCCAATGCCGCGCCGGTCACTTCATGCGTGCGGGTGTGGCGCGCCACGCGCAGCCAGTTGCGGCACCCCTGCGCGTGATACCACAGCTCCTCGATAAGGCCGGCCGGGTTGTCGCGCAGATAGACGTAGTCATACATGGCGTTGCTGTCGGTCGTGGCATCCTCGCCCATGGGGCGGGTGGGGGCAGCATCGCCGCGATAGACGAACTCGCGGGAATCGCGGCTGCCGCAAAAGGGACAGGGAATACGCATCGCGGTTTTCCTCAGTGCAGGTTCGGTTGGGCGCCCACGCCCCTCTCGTCGATCAGGTGCCCGGTGCGGAACCGGTCGAGACGGAAGGCGGTGGCGGTGTCGTGAGGGGCATCGGTGGCCAGCAGATGGGCAAAGCACCAGCCCGAGGCGGGCGTCGCCTTGAAGCCGCCATAACACCAGCCAGCGTTGAGATAGAGACCAGCGAGCGGCGAATGGTCGATGATCGGCGAGCCGTCCATGCTCATGTCCATGATGCCGCCCCAGCTGCGCAACAGGCGCGCACGGCCGATCATCGGCATCAGTGCCATGCCTCCCTCGCACACATCCTCGACCACGGGCAGGTTGCCGCGCTGGGCATAGGAATTGTAGCCGTCGATATCGCCGCCAAAGACCAGACCGCCCTTGTCCGACTGGCTGACGTAGAAGTGCCCTGCGCCAAAGGTGATGACGCCGGGGATGACCGGTTTCAGCCCCTCGGAGACGAAGGCCTGCAGGACGTGGCTCTCGATGGGTAGGCGAAGGCCCGCCTTGGCCGCCAGATGGCCGCTCATGCCGGCCACGGCCAGGCCCACCTTGCCGGCGCGAATGGTGCCGCGGCTGGTCTCGACCCCGGTGATGGCGCCGCTGGCGTCGGAGAGGAAGCCGGTGACCTCGCAGTTCTGGATGATGTCGACCCCCAGCGCCGAGGCAGCGCGGGCATAGCCCCAGTTCACCGCATCGTGACGCGCGGTGCCGCCGCGCTCCTGCAACAGGCCGCCCTGCACCGGAAAGCGCGCATTGTCGAAGTCGAGGAAGGGCGCCATCTGCCGCACCGCATTGGCATCGAGCAACTGGCTGTCGACGCCGTGCAGGCGCATGGCATTGCCGCGCCGGGCATAGGCATCGCGCTGCGCATCGGAGTGAAACAGGTTGAGCACGCCGCGCTGGCTGACCATCGCGTTGTAGTTCAGCTCCTGCTCGAGGCCCTCCCACAGCTTCATCGACCATTCGTAGAACGGTTCGTTGCCGGGCAGGGCATAGTTGGAGCGGATGATGGTGGTGTTGCGCCCGGCATTGCCGCCGCCGATCCACCCGCGTTCCAGCACCGCCACATTGGTGATGCCATGCACGCTGGCCAGGTAATAGGCGGTGGCCAGGCCGTGCCCGCCCCCGCCCACGATCACCACGTCATAGCCATCGCGCGGGGCCGCATCGCGCCATGCCCGGCCCCAGTTGCGGTGGCCGGCCAATGCTTGCCGCGCCAGTTGCAGGATCGAATATCGCACGCCTGTTTTCCTGTTGGCTGATGAATCTTCCTGAGAGGAAACTATTCGGTTTTCATCGGCAATGCTTGTCTGTATACGCCGTCTTTATGTCCAAAACCGACACTCCTGCCGATTTTTCCGCCCCCATCCGGGTGGGCCTGCTGCTGGTGCCCGGCTTTGCGCTGATGGGCTATGCCGCCCTGGTCGAGGCGTTTCGCGCGGCCAATACGCTCTCGGGGCGGGCTTTATACGCCTGGGTGCACATCTCGCCCGACGGCGAAGCGTCCGAGGCGTCGAACGGGGCGCGAATCGTGGCCGACGCGCGCGCGGGGCAAAGCATCGACTGCGCGCGCCTTTTCGTGTTTGCCGGCGGCGACCCGCGCGCGTTCGACCATTCCGTCACCATCAGCTGGCTGCGGCTGCTGGCGCGGCAGGGCACGGTCATTGGCGGGGTTTCGGGCGGGCCTTATGTGCTGGCGCGCGCCGGATTGCTGGCCGGGCGGCGCGCCACGGTGCATTGGGAGCATATGCCCGCCATGCGCGCGCAATTCCCCGATGTGCTGCTGGAAAGCGGGCTTTATGTGATCGACGGGCCGGTTATCACCTGCGCGGGCGGCACGGCCGGGCTCGATCTGGCGCTGGCGCTGATCGAGCGCGACCATGGGGCGGGGCTGGCGCAGCAGGTGGGCGACTGGTTCATCCGCACCGCCGCGCGCGACGCTGGCGGTCCGCAGCGCCTCAGCCCTGCCGAGCGGCATGGCACCACCAATGCGGCTGTGCTGCGCGCGCTGGCGCTGATCGAGGCGCGGATCGAGCGGCCCCCCTTGCGCGAGGAACTGGCGCGCGCGGCGGGTGTGTCGCTGCGCCAGCTCGAGCGCCTGTTTCTGGCGCATCTGGGGCGGGGGGTGGCCGACATGGCCATGACCATCCGGCTGGATGCGGCGGCCCAGCGGCTGCGCACCACCGACGAGCCGGTCACTACCGTGGCGCTCGATTGCGGTTTTGCCAGCGCGGCGCATTTCTCGCGCCGGTTTCGCGCGCGCTATGGGGTTGCGCCCTCGGCGCTGCGCAAGGTGTAGCGGGGCAGGGCCAGAGTCAGGGCCGGAGTCAGCCCGGGCGCGCGGCCAGCAGCGCGTCGGCCAGCCTGGCCGCGCCCTCCACATGCTGGCGGCAGGCCGATGCGGCGCGGTCGGCATCGCGCGCGGCAATGGCGGTCACGATTTCGCTCAACTGCGCATGGCCCGCGCTTTGCCGCCCGTCCGATGCCAGCGTCATGGCGCGCAGGCGGCTGATGCGGCCGTGCAGGCGCTGTACCACTTCCCAGGCGATGGTGTGCCCGCCGGTCAGGAACATGGCTTCGTAAAAGGTGTTGGTCGCGCGCAGGGCGTCGATCGAGCTGTGGCGCGAATGGGCCTCGGCAATAGCGGCCAGCGCCTCGTTCAGCGCCTCGATGGCGGCAGGCGTGGCCTTCTGCGCGCAGGCGGCGGCGGCCGACGCCTCGAGCTGCATGCGGATCTCGTAGATCTGCTGGGCCTCGTCG
>DATMUT010000373.1:0-2047 GCA_035563755.1 Novosphingobium sp. | reverse complement strand
GCAGGCGGCGCGCAGCGGCAGACGGCGGCGCATCCGGCAATGGCGGCGCCTCGCCGGGCGCCGAGGGATCAGCTTCGCGCTCGGTCATGGTCAATGCTGCCGGCTCACTCTTGCGTAGGTCCCTCTAGACAGGCAAACTGCTGAAACGGGCGAAGGAAGTGCAGGAACCACACCCTGTCACACCACCGCCTCCCGTCTCTTAGCGATTTCGCAGCGGTGGTGCCATGAGCGATGCAGACCTGTTTGACGATGGCTTCGAGGACGGCGCCCGCGCCCCCGGGCCACCCCTTGCCTCAAGGCCCGATACCCCCTTTTCGCAAGGGCATTCGGCCCTTTCTGCCTCTGGCAACGCGGCCAGCCAGGGCCAAGGCCCATGCGACCAACCCACCCGGCCAAGAGACGAAAGGCCGCAAACCGAAGGTCTGGAAACCGAAAGTCTGAAAGCGGGGCACCAGTTGCACGAAGCGCCAGGCGGCAGCTTTGTTCCGCATGACGCTGCCCCCGCCACACTTGTGCCCCCCCGCCGCGATCGTGGCGCGACGCCCCGCGCGCCGGCAACCGCCTTGCCCGCCAGCGCTCAGGTCGCACATGCGCCGGCGCAGACCGACCCGAACAGTCGCTATGCCCAGGCCGGCCACGACCCCACCGGCCATCGCGCCCGCCTGCGCAAACGGCTGCTGACCGGCGGACCCGACGCGCTGGCCGATCACGAAGTCATCGAATATCTGCTCACGCTGGCCATTCCCCGGCGCGACACCAAGCCTGTGGCGCGCACGCTGCTGCAGCGTTTTGGCTCGCTGGCGGGCGTGTTCAATGCCGATCCGGGGGCGCTGGCGGGGCATCCGGGCATGGGCGAGACATCGGCCGCGGCATTGCGCATTGTGGCCGTGGCCGCGCGCCGCTTTGCCAAGACGGCCGTGATCGAGCAGCCGGTGCTGGGCAGCTGGCAGGCTTTGCTCACCTATCTGACCATCGACATGGCGCATCTGACTGTCGAACGGGTGCGGGTGCTCTATCTCGATTCGAAAAACCGCCTGATCCGCGACGAGCATGTGACCGACGGCAGCATCGACGAGGCCGCCATCCACCCGCGCGAGGTTATCCGCCGCGCGCTCGATCTGGGGGCGGCCTCGCTCATCATCGTGCACAACCACCCCTCGGGCAGCCCCGAGCCCAGCCGCGCCGACATCCAGATCACCAATCGCATTGGCGAAGCAGGACGATTGCTGGGGATCGAGCTGCACGATCATGTCATCATCGGGCGCGAGGGCCATGTCTCGCTGCGGGCGCGCGGGCTGATCTAGGCCGGATTACGGGTTGCCTTTCGCCGCGCCAGTGCGTAGCGGCCCCTCGCAAAGGCCGTTATCCGGCATTTCCTCAAATCAGCCAGCCACCGGAAGGACTCCCATGGTACCCCGCTACGCCCGCCCTGCGATGACCGCGATCTGGGAGCCTGAAGCCCGCTACAAGATCTGGTTCGAGATCGAGGCGCACGCCACGCAAAAGCTGGGCGAGCTGGGCGTGGTGCCGATGAGCGGCCCCAAGGCCCTGTGGGACTGGTGGGCAACCAACCCCGGCATCGATGTTGCCGCGATCGACGCCAAGGAAGCCATCCTCAAGCATGACGTGATCGCCTTCCTCGACTGGGTGGCCGAGCAGGTTGGCCCCGAGGCGCGCTTCATGCACCAGGGCATGACCAGCTCGGACGTGCTCGACACGACGCTGGCCGTGCAGATGGCGCGCGCTGCCGACATCCTGCTGGCCGACATCGACGCGCTGCTGGCCGCGATCAAGCGCCGCGCGATGGAGCACAAGTACACCCCCACCATCGGCCGCAGCCACGGCATTCACGCCGAACCCACCACCTTTGGCAAGAAGCTGGCCGAGGCCTATGCCGAATTCGCCCGCTGCCGCACGCGCCTGGTGCATGCCCGCGAGGAAATCGCCACCTGCGCGATTTCGGGCGCTGTGGGCACCTTCGCCAACATCTCGCCCGAGGTCGAGGAATATGTGGCCGAGCAGATGAACCTCTCGGTCGAGCCGGTGA
>DATMUT010000372.1:0-2796 GCA_035563755.1 Novosphingobium sp. | reverse complement strand
TCGACAACGTGGGCAACATCATGGCGCTGGCCGAGCGGTGGTTCGGCAGCGAGCCGTTCAATGACAACCTCTGCGTGATTGCCGTTGGGCCGGGGGTGGCGCTGGGGCAGTTCGTAAACGGCATGATCCACCGCGGCGCTCACGGCATCAACCCCGAGATCGGGCATAGCAAGACCGGCATTGGCGCCGACCGTCGCTGCCTGTGCGGGGCCAGCGGTTGCCTGGTGCGGGTGGCGGGGCTGGCGGGCATAGCCGAAAGGGCGGTCGAGGCCGGGCTGTGGCAGGGCGACCCGATCAGCACCTATGGCGCATGCCTCGAGCAGTTGACGCAGCTGGCACGTGGTGGCGACGGACACGCCACAACCCTGCTCGACGAGGCTGGCACGGCGCTGGGCATTGCCCTGGCCAATCACATTGCCTCCTGGGACCCGTCCAAGCTGCTGCTGCTGGCCGAGGATGCCTGCTGGGGCGAGCAGGTGTACCCATGCATGCTGGCCGCGCTGCGCAGCGCCCTGCCCGCGCCGGCGCGCGATCTGGTCGAGATCGACATCCGCCTGGCCGAGCCGGACCTGTATACGCGCGGTACGCTGGCGCTGGCGCTCGACCATATATTCCGCGCGCCCGAACTGGCGGTATGGGAGGGCCTTGAGCGGGTCGACCACAGCTAGGCCACTAATTTTTTCGGATGCAGAAATAATTATTGACGCCCCCCTGCCCAACCGGCACTAAACAGCCCTAACCGCACAAGACGGTGAGGATGCAGGCCCGAGCGGGCCGGCTGTTCGTCAGTTCACGCGCGCACGCCTTGCTGCGCCCGGCGCTGTTGCGCTCCGGGGCGCGGCGCCTTGCGCTTGCGCGCAAAGCATTGGGAGGGAAAGCATGGATCGGACATTTTCGAAGGCGGGCCAGCAGGGGCGCAAATGGCTGCTGTGCGGCACGGCGCTGGTGGCTATGGCTACGCTGGGATCGGCCGCGCGGGCACAGGAGGCCTCGAACAGCGCCAAATCTGACAGCGCTGTCGCAGAAATCGTGGTCACCGCCCAGAAGCGCGCCGAAAACGTGCAGGACGTGCCCAAGGTGGTCGAGGTCGTCTCGACCGCCAAACTGGCCGAGGCAGGCGTGACCAACCTGCAGGACCTGAGCCGGGTTTCGGTGGCCATCCAGGGCATTTCGGCCACGCCCTTCGGCCCGCCGGCCATCCGCGGCATCTCGTCTTTCGCGCTGTCGATCGGCGTGCAGACGCAAACCGGCATCGTGCTCGACGACATCCCCCTGCCCAGCTTCTCGACGCTGGCCAACGAGTTGACCGACATCGAGCGGGTCGAGGTGCTGCCCGGCCCGCAATCCACGCTTTCGGGGCGCAATGCGGCCGGCGGCCTGATCAACATCGTCACGCACAACCCCACCGACCACCTGACCGCCAACCTGAACCTTGAGCAGACCAACGACCGCCAGACCAAGGTGGGCGGCTATATTTCGGGGCCGATCACCGGCAATCTGGGCTACAGCGTCTCGGGCTTTTACGACAAGTGGGACGGGCTGATCCGCAATGCCGGCGAAAACGGACTGCTGCTGAACGGCTTTGAGCAACGCGGCGTGCGCGCCAAGCTGAAATGGCAGCCGGCCCCGCGCCTGTCGCTGCTGCTGACGGGCTACTATACCAAGGGCGATTTCCTCAACGCCGCGCTGATCGGCGGGGCGCCCTATATCCGCGCCGATGCCGGGGCCGGCTCCATCTTCTCGTCTGGCTCGACCTTCGCGCAGCTCTACCCCGGCGTCACGCCCGGCGCCTACAACACCACCACATCCAGCGCCCAGCACGGCACCTCGGCCAACGAAAACTACGGTTTCTCGCTGCGCGCCGATCTGGATACCGGCATCGGCACGGCCAGCTCGATCTCGAGCTATGCCCACGGCAACCAGCCGCGCAAGGACCTGTTCCTGGCCTATCCCTTTGCCGGCACCACCGTCTGGGCGCATACCGATACCGATGTGCGCTACATCAGCCAGGAACTACGCCTCGCCTCGGCCAAGCGCGAGAGCCGCCTGCAATATCTGGGCGGCGTCATCTATACCGACACCCGCAATTTCGAGCCCTATTCGCGCGAGCCGGTGTTTCCGGTGAACTGGGACCGTACCTCGCAGGCGCAGAGCCTGGCTGTCTATGGTCGCGCCACTTATGCGGTCCTGCCCCATACGAAGCTGACCGGCGGCCTGCGTTACCAGCACGACCACCAAAGCTATGACTGGGTTTTCGTCGATGGCACCGCGCCGCGATCGCAAGGGCGCAGCAATTACGATTTCGTCGCCGGCGAGGTCAGCCTGCAGCAGGATCTGGCGCGCGACGTGAAGGCCTATGTCACCTATGCCAATGCGCAAACCGGCAAGGCCTATGACCTGGAGGACAATGGCTCGGCGGCGACCAGCGCCGGCCTGCAGCCGCTGGCCAGCGAGAAGGTGCAGAACGTCGAGCTGGGCCTGAAATCGCAATGGTTCGGCCGGCGCCTGACGGTCAATATCTCGGCCTTCCGCGCGGCCTATCACAACTATCAGGTGCAGGCCACGCTGCCCACCACCGACCCCAATGTGGTGCCCGTCATCCGACTCTATGCGGTGGGCGCGGTGCGCAATCAGGGCGTGGAACTCTCGACCAGTTTCCGGGCCAGCAAGGCGCTCAACCTGGGCCTCGATGCCTCCTATCTCGACGCGCAGATCCGCGACTATCCCGGCGCGCAATGCTTCACCGGCCAGACCGAGGCGCAGGGCTGCGTGGGCGGCGTGCAGAACCGGCGCGGC
>DATMUT010000371.1:0-2782 GCA_035563755.1 Novosphingobium sp. | reverse complement strand
GAGGTCGAGATGGTGGTGCGCCCGCTGCCTCACCTGACGCTGAACGGGGGCTTTGGCTATACCGACGCGCGCCTCACGCAAGACCAGACCAACTCCTCGATCCTGATCTCGGGCTCGACCGGGCTGAAGGGCGACCGCTTCCCCAACGTGCCGCTGTGGAACGGCAATGTGAGCGCCGAATACACAATTCCCGCCGGCAATGACCGCAACTGGCTGCTGCGCGGCGATGTCACCTATACCGGCCAGTCGGCCTCGCAGTTCCGCCCGACCTACGTCTATTACGAAGTGCAGAACGCCTATGTGACGGCCGGCCTGCGCGCCGGTTTGGAAGGCAAGGGCTGGGGCGGCTACGTCTTCGTGACCAACCTGTTCAACGAGATCGGGCCGATGTCGCTGACCTCGAGCCTTGGCACCGTCAAGTCGATGCAGAGCCTCAATCCGCGCACCTTTGGCGTGATGGCCCGCAAATCCTTCTGAGCCCCCCACAGAACAGACTAATGGAGAGACCCCGGATGCATAGTCCCATGCACAAACGCCTCCTTCTGGCCGGCGCCGCGTTTATCGCGGCGCCGTTGGCCATGCCTTTGGCAGCGCTGGCCCAAACCGCCGCCCCCGCGCATATCACCAGCCCCAAGGAAGCCTTCGGCCACGACATGGGCGAGGACTATTACCTCGCCAATTACACGCAGCTGAGCGACTATTTCAAAACCATCGCCAAACAGTCGGACCGCGCCAAGCTGGTCGACATCGGCCAGTCGGCCGAGGGGCGGCGCGAGCTGATGATGATCGTCTCGGACCCCGAGAACATCAAGAACCTGGCCAAGTACCAGGACATCGCCCGCCGCCTGGCCCGCGCACATGACCTCACCCCCGAACAGGCCCATGCGCTGGCCGCCGAGGGCAAGTCGGTGGTGTGGATCGATGGCGGCATGCACGCCGTCGAGGTCGAGCATGCCCAGGCGCTGATCGCGGCGGTGTATCACGCCCTGTCCGACAACGACCCCGAGTGGCAGCGCATCCTGAAGGACACGATCATCCTGTTCGCGCAGGACAATCCCGACGGGCAGGAACTGGTCGCCGACTGGTACATGCGCCCCGCCGACCCCAAGGAGCGCACCACCACCACCGTGCCGCGCCTGTGGCAGAAATATATCGGCCACGACAACAACCGCGACTTCTACATGTCGAACCAGCCCGAAAGCACCAACATCAACAAGGTGCTGTTCCGGCAGTGGTATCCGCAGATCATCTACAACCACCACCAGGCAGGCCCTCCGGGCACGGTGGTGTTCATGCCGCCCTTCCGCGATCCGTTTAACTACAATTACAACCCGCTGATCATCACCGAGCTGGAGGAAGTCGGCGCGACGATGCACAGCCGCCTGATCTCGGAGGGCAAGCCGGGATCGACGATGCGTTCGGGCGCGGCCTATTCGACCTGGTTCAACGGCTCGCTGCGCACGATCTCGTATTTCCACAATTCGATCGGCCTGCTCACCGAAATCATCGGCAACCCCACGCCCCAGCCGCTGCCGCTGGTGGCGCGCGACCAGCTGCCGCACAACGACCTGCCCGACCCCATCAAGCCGCAGATGTGGCACCTGTCGCAATCGCTCGACTATTCGCTGTCGATCAACCGGGCGGTGCTGGACTACGCCTCGCGCAACCGCGAAAAGCTGCTTTATGGCATCTACACCATGGGCGCGGGCGAGATCGCCAAGGGTTCGCGCGACAATTGGACGGTCACGCCCAGCCGCATCGAGGCGCTGAACCATGCCGCCAAGGGCAAGGAAGAAGCCCCCGGCATGCCCGAGATGGCCGGCTACGACCAGCACACCCTGCCGCCCGAATTGTACGAGCAGGTGCTGCACGACCCCGCGCACAAGGACGCGCGCGGCTATGTCATCCCCGCCGATCAGGCCGATTTCCCCACCGCAATCAAGTTCCTCAACGCGCTGATCAAGACCGGCGTCGAGGTCAGCAAAGCCACCGCCCCCTTCTCGGTCGGCGGCAAGTCCTATCCGGCGGGCTCCTATGTGGTGATGGCCGCGCAAGCCTATCGCCCGCAGGTGCTCGACATGTTCGAGCCGCAGGACCACCCGCAGGACTTCCAGTACCCCGGCGGCCCGCCGTCCAAGCCCTATGACTCGACCGGCTACACGCTGGCCTATCAGATGAACGTCGCCTTCGACCGCTATACCGAGGGGTTCACCGGCCCGTTCCAGCCGGTGAGCGAGGAGCAGGCCCCGCCCGCAGGCCATGTGGTCGGCGGCGGAAAGGCCGGCTGGCTGATCGGGCACGAGACGAACAACATGTTCATCCTGACCAATCGCCTGCTCAAGGCCGGGGTGGCGGTCTCGTGGCTGGCCGATGCGGCCGATGCCGATGGCCACCACTTTGCCCCCGGCGCCATGTGGGTGCCCGCCAACGCCAAGGCGGGCGCGATCATCGCGCAGGGCACCAAGGAGCTGGGCATCGACGCGCTGGCGCTGGCCAAGGCGCCCGAGGGGCCGAAGAACGCCGTGCATGCCGCGCGCATCGCGCTGACCGACGTCTATGGTGGCTCGATGCCCTCGGGCTGGCTGCGCTGGATCTACGAGCAGTACGAGTTCCCCTACAAGCAGGTGTTCCCGCAGGAGCTGGACGCGGGCAAGCTCAAGGCCAAGTATGACGTGATCGTCGTGCCGGGCGCCACCTATCCCGCCCCGCGCAGCAACATGTTCAGCGGCGGCCAGCCCAAGCCCGAGGCCATCCCCGCCGAAATGCGCGGCTGGCTGGGCAA
>DATMUT010000370.1:0-4156 GCA_035563755.1 Novosphingobium sp. | reverse complement strand
CCGGCTTGAGCGGCGGGTCAGCGGGCGCGACAAGGGCCGACGCTGCCGCCGCAAACGTGCCATAGCCAGCACGGCGCTGGCTGGCGGCGTGGATCACGAAGCCGGACTGCGCTATAAGGTCGCTTTCGGCCACCGCCCATTGCGCCGCGGCCGCCTGGATCAACATAAGGCGCGCGGCGGCTCCGGCCTTGCGCAGCGACATGTAATAGCCGGTGGTGGTCGCGCTGCTGGCGGTCATCTGCTTGCCCATGACCGGGTTGTTGAACGCCCGGTCGGCCCAGGGCTGCAGAATGGTCAACCGCTCCCAATCGCAATCCAGCTCCTCGGCCAGAATGCGGGCGAGCGTTTCCTGCGTGCCCTGCCCCATTTCCGATGACGGGCAAGTAAAGCTGACCACACCATCGGGCGCAATGGCCACCATCGCGCCAAAGCCGGTGTGCGGCGCGGCGGGCGCACCCTTTGCCATTTGCGCCAGCGCCCGGCCCGACGTGGCAGCACCAACCACCAGCGCACCTGCTGCAACGCTCATGCCACGCAGCATGGCCCGCCGGCTCAGGTTGCTGGCCCGCACGGGCTCGTTCACAACCTCGCTCACAGCGCCCTGCTCCGCGCCGCCTTTGCCTCGGCCGGGGTCAGGTCACGCGCCACGCGGAAACCGAAGATCCACGTCACCTGATCCTCGGGGTCGCGCCCGCGCCAGGTCACCCGGTTGCGGAAAGGCGCGGTTATCCAGCTGCCCCCGCGCACGGCGCGGCGCGGGCAATCGCCCTTTACCTCGACTGGGCGGCCATCGATGGGGGCATCTGCCGGATAGGGCGCGATGTAGCAATCGGCGGTCCATTCCCACACATTGCCAATCATGTCGTACAGGCCAAAACCATTGGCCGGATAGCTGCCCACCGGCGCAACGGCAGCGTGGCCATCATGGCAAGGCGCAGCCTGAGAGAGGCCGCCCGTGCCGCCAAACACCGCCATCGAGCCATCGGCCATGCCATCAGCGTCAAGCATGTTGGCGTGGCGGCAGGCGGCATCCACCCCGCCGGCCCACGGGAAGTCGCCCTGCGTGCCATCGCGGGCGGCATATTCCCATTCGGCCTCGGTCGGCAGGCGGTAATGATGGGCGGTCTTGCCGCTCAGCCATTTGGTATAGGCCACCGCGTCGCGCCACGAAACGCATACCACCGGAATATTGGCCTGCCCCTCGCCAGCGCCAACGCCGGGGTGGCGCCAGTCGGCCTCGGGCACGACCTCGATCTTGCCGGTGGCGCGGATGAACGAGCGGCAGCCCTTGGACGAGACATAGCCCGTTTCGGCGATGAATTGCGCATATTCGCCATTCGTCACCTCGCGCGTGGCAAGGGCGAAGGGCTGCGCGATCACGACCTTGTGAGGCGCGCCTTCGGGGCGATCAGCCTCGCCGGCATCGGCGCCCATGATAAAACTGCCGGTGGGAATGACCGCCATGACCGGGCAGCCATGCGCGCAGTCCTGCACCGTATGCGCGGCAGGGGCAGAGCGCGTGGCAGCATGGGCCGGCGCGAAGGTCGATGCCCCCAACAGCGCGGCAGCCCCCGTCGCCAGCGCAATTCCAAGCCGCTTGATCGCCGAACCTGTGATCGCCGAACCTGTGATCAATCGCCCGTTTTGCATGGCGCAGTCTCCCCGAATAGGGCGCGCGCCATGTTCTGCTGCGTCGCGCCAGAGGGGATAGTGGCCATAGCCGAACCACCTTGCGTGGCCCTGCGCGCCAACTGTTCGGAGGTCGGATAGGCCGCCCGCGGGCAAAGCGGCAACTGGCGGAACCCGGCCGGGCACACAGGCGCCCGACCGATCCGATTGCGGGCCTTAGCCCTGCGCTTGCGTGAACACCTTGGTGCCCTTGGCGCCCCACTCCATCAGCGCATCGATGCGCTTGCGCGCGCCCTCGGGGTCGGCCTCGAGCGGCAGGATGGCGTCGACGATGCGGTCGAAATGAGCGCGCATCTGCTCCTTCGCCTCGGGATAGGGGATGATGTAGAGGTCGCCCTTCTCGATGCCCTTTTTCGTCCACTCGGCCAGTTCGACCGGCTCCATGCCGTGGCGGTGGATCGAGTGCAGCGAGGCGATCGTCTCGTCATTCTCGACATAGCCGCTGGCGCCAAGGCCGGCCGGGCGCAGCTTGCTCGCCTCGGCGATGTTCGACTTGATGTTGGCCGGGCAGATCACCGACACGCCGATGTTGTACTTTGCCAGCCCCTGGGCGTAGCTCTCCATCAGGTTGATGACCGCCGCCTTGGCCGCCGAATAGGGCGCGGCCAGCGCGCTGCCCGACAGGCCGCCCAGCGACGAGCAGGTGACCACATGGCCCGGCTTGCCGCTGGCGATCATGCGCGGCACGAAAGTGACCATGCCGTTGATGACGCCGCCCAGGTTCACCCCGATCAGCCAGTCGAAGTCGTCATACGAGGTTTTCTCGACCGGGCCGAAGCTGTTGACGCCGGCGGTGTTGAACAGCAGCGTGGGCGCCTGACCGAACACGCTCTCGACCTCGTCGGCGGCGCGGGCGTAGGCGGCGCGATCGGTGATGTCGAGCACGATGCCGTGCGCGGTGATGCCCTCGGCGCGCAGATCCGCCAGCGCCTTGTCGATGGCTTCGGCGCGCAGGTCGGCAATCACGACCTTTGCGCCCGCGCGGCCAAACACCTGCGCCTGACCAAAGCCCGCGCCCGATGCGCCGCCGGTGATGAAGGCCAGCTGGCCGTTGAAATCCTGCATGATGTCCTCTCTCCTTGCCACTTTCGTCGGGTCAAACTGCCGGGCGGGCCGCGCTTATATGCTTGGCGTGAATCGGCAATGCCACTTTGTCTGTTATACATACATTGATGGCAGGCCGAGACAAGCCCGCCCCATGCCGCACATCGCCCGCCCCAACCCGAGGGTTAACGCGCGGCGCTGGGCACTTGAAGCCGGGCCGCACAACCACTAGGCACGATAAAAGCGCCGCAAACCCAGCCGCGCGGTGGAGTTGTGCCCGGTGGAAGACAAAAACGGCGCCCTTTCGAAGCGCCAGATCAATGCCATCGAAACCCGCGAGGACATCCTTGTGGTGGCCACCCGCGAATTTGCCGAAAAAGGGCTGGCCGGCGCGCGCATCGACGAGATCGCCGAGAAGACGCAGACCTCAAAGCGGATGATCTACTACCATTTCGCCAGCAAGGACGGGCTGTATCAGGCCGTGCTGGAGCGCGCCTATGAACGCATCCGTACACAGGAGCAGGCCGCCCGTTTCGAGGACCTGCCGCCCGATCAGGCCCTGCGCGCGATCATCGGCCACAATTTCGACTATCACTTCGAGCACCCCGACTTCGTGCGGCTGGTGATGAACGAGAACATGGAGAAAGGCGCCCATATCGCCCACATCCCCTCGATGAAGGAGCGCAACCGCTCGGTCATCGCGGCGCTAGGGGCGATCCTGCAAAAGGGCGTGGCGCAGGGCCTTTTCCGCGAGGGTGTCGATCCGGTCGACCTGCACATGACGATCAGCGCGCTTAGCTTCTACAACGTGTCGAACCGCTACACTTTCCAGCACAATTTCGATGTCGATTTCGCCTCGCCCGTGTCGCGCGCGCGGCGGCGGGTTCAGATCATCGACTGCGTGCTGTCGTGGGTGGGCCGGCGCTAGGGCGTTTTTGCGCGGCATGGCAGGATGGGCCTTGCGCGCGCCGCCCTTTGTGTACTATCCAGTTCACGAAACAATGCAAGACGCCGGCGGCCAGCCCAGCGCCACCGCCACGCCAACTTGCCTTCGGGAGCTGCGCCAGATGATCCTTGCCCGCATTGTCACCCTGACGGCAGGACTGGCTTGTTACGCAGTCGCGGCCACGGCGCAGGTTGCCCCGCCAGCCCCTGCGCCGGGCAATGCGGCCACCTTTCCCGCAGGCGCCGGCCAGCCGCAGGTGCAGGCCGCCTGCACCGCCTGCCACCCGGCCGCCATGGTCACCGGCAAGCGCTTCTCGGCCGAGAAATGGGGCGAGGTGGTCGACCAGATGATCGACAAGGGCGCCAAGGTGTCGGACGCCGATTACGAGGTGATTGTCGCCTATCTGGCGCGCAATTACGGCGCGGCCAACTAGGGCCGCCCCGGACCGCCGGCGCCTCCTCTCCAGCGCCGGCGGTC
>DATMUT010000369.1:0-5769 GCA_035563755.1 Novosphingobium sp. | reverse complement strand
AAGAAGATGCAGGCCGAGCGCCACGTCTGATTGCCCGATAGCGCATGGGCGGCTCAGCTCGCCTGCGCGCCATCGCATCCGTTCTGGCGCCCGCCTTGCCCTTTGGCGCAAGGCGGGCGTTTGCGGTTTTAACCATTCTTGGCGTTAGACTGGCGAGGAACGGCTCGATTAAGGCAGCGTCAATTCGCGCAGTCCTAACGCGCTGCTTTTAAGGCATCGTTTCGCCACACCCCGGAGGCAATATGGCATTTCGCAAAACCCCTGCCCTCAGGCTGGCGCTCAGGCTTAGCGGCGTGTTTGCTGCCGGCGCGGCCATGCTGGCTGTCGCGGCGCCGGCACAGGCGCAGGCCCTGCGCAAGGTCTATGTGCGCAATGCCTGCAAGCGCCCGGTGCAGTTGCTGGTCGATAGCGCCGATGCGTATCACAGCTGGCACCCGCACGCCTGGTATCGCTTTGCCCCCGCGCAGGAGAGCTATCTCAACGACCCGCAAGGGCGCCCGCTGCGCCAGCTCGAAGACCACGAGCTGTATGCCTATATCGAGACGACCGATGCCGCCGAGCCGCTGCGCTGGCAGGGCGGCGGCCCCGAGGTCACGTGGGAAGGCGCCGCTTTTCGCACCGTGCGCCTGAATTCGCGCATCGATGCCGATGGCGACATGCTGGTGCGGATAACCTGTGACTGAATTGAGACGACGCTGATGCCCGATACCCCCCTGCCCCAGACGGTTCTTGCCCGCTATCACGCCCTTGTCGCCGCCGAGGAACTGCGCCCCGACCGCGAGCAGGAAGCCGCTGCGGCTCGTCTCGACCAGTTGCAGCGCGACCTGACGACGCCCGCGCAAGGGCCGGGGCTGATCGGGCGGCTGCTGGGGCGCAAGGCGCCGGCCAGGGCGCGCGGTGTATACATGTGGGGCGGGGTCGGGCGCGGCAAGTCGATGCTGATGGACCTGTTCCACGACTGCCTGCCCATTGCCGAGAAGCGCCGCGTGCATTTCCACGCCTTCATGCTCGAGGTGCACGAGATCATGCGCGACGTGCGCAAGGGCGAAACGGGCGATCCCATTCCCGAGGTGGCCGCCCGCATCGCGCGCAATCTCAAGGTGCTGGCCTTCGACGAGATGGTGGTCAACAATTCGGCCGATGCGATGATCATGAGCCGGCTGTTCACCGCGCTGATGCGCGACCAGCATGTGACCATCGTGACCACCTCGAACCGCGCCCCTTCCGAGCTTTACAAGGACGGACTCAACCGCGAACATTTCCTGCCCTTCATCGCGCTCATCGAGGGCGAACTGGACGTGATGACGCTGAACGGTCCGGTCGACTACCGGCTGGAGCGTCTGGCCGGCATCAAGTGCTGGCACATGCCGCTGGGCAAGGCCGCGACCGAGCGTGTGCGCGAGGTGTTCTTCCGCCTGACCGACTATCCGCCCGAGGACGCGGCCCATGTGCCCTCGGCCGATCTGGACGTGGGCGGACGCACACTGCATGTGCCCAAGAGCCTGAAGGGCGTGGCGGTGTTCAGCTTCAAGCGCCTGTGCGGCGAGGCGCGCGGCGCGTCGGACTATCTGGCCGTGGCGCGGGCCTATCACACCGTCATTCTGGTGGGCATTCCGCGTCTGGGCGCCGATCTGCGCAACGAAACGGCGCGCTTCGTCACGCTGATCGATGCGCTGTACGAGCACAAGGTCAAGCTGTTCGTGACCGCCGATGCAGCGCCGGATGAATTGTACGCGCCGGAGGGCAAGGGCAATGAGGGCGGCCGTTTCGAATTCGACCGCACCATCAGCCGCCTGCAGGAAATGCAGAGCCAGGACTACATGGCCAAGGGCCACGGCGAGGAAGACTGAACCCTCGCCGCGAGTGGATCAGGCCACGGCAGCGCCGTAATTGCGCGCCTGCGCGCCGGCCAGGCGCGACATCAGCCGCAGGTCATTCTCGGTCAGTTGCAACGCCGCATCGGCCCAGATGTCGACGATGGCGCGCATTTCGGCCAGATCGACCGGCGAGGCCACCCGCATGGCCTTGCGCGCGGCCACAAAGCCGCTGTGCCGCCGCCCCGACTTGCCGATGAAGTCGCGCACCGCTTCAACCCCCTGCCCCGGTTCGGCCAGTTGGCTGACGATGCCCATCTCGTACATTTCCTCGGCGGTGTAGGTGTGGTTCGACAGGATGATCCTGTCGGCCATGGCCACGCCCACCTTGCGCGAGAGAATGGCATGCGCGCCCATGCCCGGAAACAGGCCGAACATCACCTCGGGCAGGCCAAAGGTCGCCCCCCGCTCGGCAATGATGAAATCGAACGAGAGCAGCGCCTCGAAGCCGCCGCCCAGCGCCTGCCCCTGCACCAGCCCCACCGTCAGCAGCGGCAGGTCGAGCGCCTGCATGTTGCGGTGCAGGATGCGCACGCAGCGATAGCCGTAATTGGCCAGAGAATCCCTGTCGCCTGCCCGGATCAGCTTCTGGAACAGCTCCAGATCGCCGCCAAAGCAGAACACGCCCCGGCTGCGGCTGCCCAGCACCAGATAGTCGAGCGGCACACGGCCAGGCCCGAAGTGGCGCGCAATCAGATCCTGCCACATCTCGAAATCGCCCAGCATGGGCGGGGTGAAGCTGGGGCGCCCGACCGGCCGCATGAAGGTCCACAGGGCGCGTACCTTCTCGTCGTACAGCACGTCGAGTTCGGCCAGGTTCAGTAACCTTTCGGGCACCGCCAAGCGGCGCGCCGACTGGTCGACAAGCGCTTCGGTCACACGCGGCAAGGGTAGCGCCGGCATATCGCTGCCTGCCTCGTCCGAGACATCGCGGTTCGTTTCGCCCGTGACTCTATCCATACAACGACCCTCCAAGCCGCACCCGCGACGAATGGCCCCGAACCGCCACCCTTCGAATTAATCGAATTTAAAGCAAGTTAACGTTTGGTTTGCAAAGACAAATTTCATAGCCGCGCAAAGCGGATGTGTCACTTTGAGGCAATCTTACCCAAGCGGAAACGGGTTGCAAACGCGCCAGTCCAGCTTTTGCGCGGCATTAGCAGCCAATAATGGCAAGAAGTGGTCCGCGCTCACGGCCAAACACCCGGCGAGAAAATTTCGTCCCCCGGCGCTTAGGCAATCATGCTCATGTCGCATTCATACAATAGCGAGGTGGCTCAGCGATTTGTCGAGCATCAACAGCTGCCACAAAAGACGCGAATGATCGCTGCGCCCGGCAATATGCGACTCTGCCAGCATGCTCAGCCGCTCCGAGTCGAACCAGCCCAAACGCGCCAGCGCCCCGCCCCCCGACGAACCAGAACCCTGCCCGGCAATCGCGCGTGCAGCCCCTGCCAGCGGCCCGCGAAACCACTGCGCGATAGGGGTCACAAACCCCTGCTTGGGGCGGAACAGGATGTCCTCGGGCAGGTAGCGGCGCATCGTCTCCTTCATCAGCCATTTGCCCTGCCCGCGATGGATGCGCTGGCTTTCGGGCAAGGTGGCGGCAAATTCGACCAGCCGGTGGTCGAGCAAAGGCTCACGCGCCTCGAGGCCGACCGCCATGCTGGCCCGGTCCACCTTGGTCAGAATGTCGCCCTGCAGCCAGAAGCGCAGATCGGCATATTGCGCCCGGTCCAGCCCCGAACGCGCGCCCGGCGCCCGCGCCATGCAGTCCAGAAACGGCTGCTCGGCCCGGTAATCGCCACGCAACCGCAGATAGTCCTGCGTATAGAGCGAAGCACGCCAGGCCGGCCCGGTTACCGAAATCGCATTGGCATAGGCCGCCTCGCTGCTGCCCGCGAGGCTGAGCAGCGTGGTCTTGGCCCGCAACGGGCGCGGCGCCCAGTCGGCCTTGGGATACAGCCGCCCCAGCGTGCCAAACACCCCCTCGCGCACGGCCGGCGGCATCATCGAGCGCACCCGGTCCTCGCCATGCTGGAACACATGGCGGCGATATCCGGCAAAGGCCTCGTCCGCCCCGTCGCCCGACAGGGCCACCGTCACCTGCTCGCGCGCTAGCTGGCACACGCGCCACGTGGGCAGCGCGCTGGCATCGGCAAAGGGCTCGTCGAACATGGCGGCCAATTCGTCGACCGCTTCAAAATCGTCGGGCGACACCACCCGCGCGCGGTGATCGGCGCCAAACTGGCGCGCCACCTGCTCGGCATAGGCAGTTTCATCTAGCGCCTTCACGTCAAAGCCGATCGAGCAGGTGCGCACCGGCGCCGCGCTGGCCTCGGCCATCAGCGCCACCACGCTCGAACTGTCGACCCCGCCCGACAGGAACGCGCCCAAAGGCACGTCGGCCACCATGCGGCTCGTCACCGCGTCGCGCAGCAGGTGGACCAGCTCGGCGCTATTGTCGGCCGCGCTGCCCTTGCGCCGCTCGGCAAACGAGATGTCCCACCACTGGCGCGCGGGCTGGCGCGGCATGCCGTGGCGCAGCACCATCAGGTGGCCCGCCGGCAGCTTCTCCACCCCCTTCAGGATCGAGCGGTGATCGGGCACATAGCCCCAGGCCAGATAGTCCTCGACCGCCAGCGGGTCGATCTCGCGGCGCAGGCCAGGGTGAGCGAGCAGCGCCTTCAGCTCGGAACCGAAGATCAGGCTGCCATCGGCCAACTCGGCCAGAAACAGCGGCTTTACCCCCAACCGGTCGCGCGCAATCACCATCTCGCGCCGCTCGAGGTCGTAGATGGCGAAAGTGAACATGCCATGCAGCCGCGTCACGCAATCAGCGCCCCAGCGCTGATAGGCCGCCAGGATCACCTCGCTGTCGCCATCGGTGTGGAACTGCGCGCCTTGCGCGGCCAGCTCGGCCCGCAGCTCGCGGTAGTTATAGATCTCGCCGTTGAACAGCAGCATCAGCCGCCCGTCGCTGCTGGCCATCGGCTGGGGCGAGCCGGCAATGTCGATAATCGACAGGCGCCTGTGGCCCAGCCCCACGCCCGGCGCGGTCCACACGCCATAGCCGTCGGGGCCGCGATGGGCGATGGCATCGCACATGCGTTCGATGCGTGCCGGGTCGACCGGCTTCATCGTGGTAAGGTGAAAAATCCCGGCAAATCCGCACATAAACGCCCTTTATGCCCCTTTGGCGATTGCGTCCATCCACCCGCCCAGCGGCCCCACGCCGGCACGGAACGCCTCGACCGATGCGGCGGCGGGATGGCCCGGCGCCTCCTCGGCCGACAATATCAGCACCATGGTCGAGCGGCGGCGCAGCAGCAGCCGGTCGCGGATGTTCGCCAGTTTCAACGCCAGATTGCTGCCCGTCAGCAAATCGCCCGTTCGATAGGTGGTCTGCGCCAGACGCTCGGTCGGGCCGCCGGCCAGCAGGCGGTCGGATTTGGCGTCGGGCGCGGCCGGGCCGGGGCTTTGCCACGCCCAGCCAGTGCCCGGCGTCAGCGCGCCCTCGCCAAAGCCGCCGGCCTTGCGCCCCGGCCCCTGCGCCGCATACAGCGCATAGAACACATCGACCGCATGACCCCGCCCGTCGGCATAGCGGCCCAGCAGCCGATGATCGGCCCCGCCCGCGCGCGGCTGCCACCACACATGCGGCGCGTAATCCACCCGGTGCCACCCGGCCACCTGCGGCAGGGCGACATGGCGCGGCATCGGCGCCTCGATGCGGTCGGCCAGCGCCACCCAGCCCAGCGCCAGCGCCGCCATGGCCGCCCCGCCCGCCAGCGCCCGCCACGGCGCGAGGCGCAAAGCCTGCGCGCGCGACAGCAGGGGCGAGGCCTCGATCGCCTCGGGCGCGATCATGGGCGCGCCCACCGCCCGGTCAAAA
>DATMUT010000368.1:0-2121 GCA_035563755.1 Novosphingobium sp. | reverse complement strand
CCAGCAGCGGGCCGAAGCCACCGGGCTGACCCCGGTTTACATCGCCACCGCGCAGGCCTGGGACGAGGAAATGCGCCTGCGCATCGCCCAGCATCAGGCCGATCGGGATATGTCGTGGACGACGGTCGAGGCGCCCCTCCTGCTTGCCGAGGCTATTGCCACGCATAGCGCGCCGGATCGCGTTCTGCTGGTCGATTGCCTCACGCTTTGGGTCAGCAATCTGCTGTTGGCCGAGCAGGATATTGCCGCAGTGACGGCCGGATTGGTCGAGGCGATCGCTCGGGCACAAGGATGCGTCATGCTGGTCAGCAATGAGGTTGGGCTGGGGATCGTGCCGGCAAACGCCCTTGCGCGCCGTTTTCGCGATGAGGCAGGCGTGGTCAACCAGCGCGTCGCAGCCTGCGTCGAGGAAGTGCAGTTCGTTGCCGCCGGTCTCAATCTGAAAATGAAATAGGGCAAGCCGAGAAAAAGCGCGATTGGCGCAACGCTTAATGGCGTTAGCCATATTCAAGCACTACGCGATCATGTCATATGTGGGAGGGCGGCCTTGGCCGCAGAGGGAAACCATGCTTGCCAATCGAGGCGCTGTTGCATGGTTTCATCTTTTTCATGACCGTTAAAGTCATTGAAAAGAATGGTGACCCCTACGAGAATCGAACTCGTGTTTCAGCCGTGAGAGGGCCGCGTCCTGACCGCTAGACGAAGGGGCCACTTGATCCAGCCGGGAACCGGCCGAACTATGTGATGACAAGGTGATGGCCTTGCCGTTTTGGGCTTGGCCCGGTCCTTTTGGGACCGGGCTCAAGATGGTGACCCCTACGAGAATCGAACTCGTGTTTCAGCCGTGAAAGGGCCGCGTCCTAACCGCTAGACGAAGGGGCCGCGGCGGTGAGTGCCGCCGGGAGCCGCGCATCTATGGGCAGAAGCCCCCCCGGTCAACACCTAAGTGCGCGATCTTTTCACTTTTTTTGAGGGAAGGGTGAAAACTGGCGGATTTCCGGGGTTTGTGTCGCAAAATTTTCTCAGTCGGCCCATCCTGCATCATCGACATGCAGCTCGGCCTGACGCCGCGAGGCCCAGTCATCGATTCGTGCGCGGCCCGCCAGCCACATTTTTCTGCCCTGAGACCCATGCATCAGCGTTTGCCCCAGCGTGCTCTCGGCCGCGCGGAAAGCCATCGCCTTGAAACTGGCGCCATCCTCGCCGCGCACGATCATGCGCAGGTGGTCCTTGCCCACCACATCGGCCTTGATCACGCGCACCGGCCCCACCGCCACGCGCGGGCTGGGCCAGCCCATGCCGAAGGGGCCCGTGCTCTCAAGCGTCTCGACCAGATCGGGCGTGAGGCCGCGCGGTGCCACTGCCAGATCGAGCGACAGCGACTGAGCGCCCTGCGCTCGCGCCACATCGCCCGCCAGCCGCTCGTCCAGCCATTCGCTCAGTGCCTCAAGCCCATCACCGGCCACCGTCAGCCCGGCTGCCATCGCATGGCCGCCACCGGCCAGCAGCAGGCCTGCTTCGCGCGCGGCAATCACCGCAGCGCCCAGATCGACCCCGGTGATCGACCGGCCCGAGCCCTTGCCATTGCCCGCCTCGTCGGCATCGAGCGCGATGACGAAAGTGGGCTTGCCGGTCTTTTCCTTGATGCGCCCCGCCACGATGCCGATCACGCCCGGATGCCACCCGGCGCCCGCCATCACCATGACCGAGCGGTTGTGCTGCGCCTCGATCTGCGCTTCGGCGGCCTCCTGCACGGCCATTTCGATCGACCGCCGCTCCTCGTTCAGGCACGAGAGTTGCTCTGCAATGGCGCGCGATTCCTCGGGGTCCTCGCTAGTCAGCAGGCGCACGCCCAGCGTAGCCTCGCCCACACGCCCGCCTGCGTTCACCCGCGGCCCCAGCGCAAAGCCCAGATCGGTGCAGGTGGGCGCCCGGCCCAGCCGGCTTGCATCGATCAACGCCGACATGCCGATGTTCTCGCGCCGGGCCATGACCTTGAGCCCCTGCGCCACCAGCGCCCGGTTCAGCCCGTGCAGCGCCGCCACATCGGCCACCGTGCCCAGCGCCACCAGATCGAGCAGGGCGAACAGGTCCGGCTCGGCGCGGCCCTGGAAGAACCCC
>DATMUT010000367.1:0-2061 GCA_035563755.1 Novosphingobium sp. | reverse complement strand
TGGGTATCGAGGGGCTGGGGCGCGAGGCGATCGACACGATCATCATCAGCACTGTGGTGCCACGCGCGCTGCACAATCTGGACGTGCTGGCCAGCAAATATTTTGGCGTCGAGCCACTGGTTGCCGGGCAGGGCAAGGCGTCGTACGCTATCGATATCGACGTGGACGAGCCCAAGTCGCTTGGCGCGGACCGGGCGGTGAACGCCATTGGCGCGCATGCGAAATATCCGGGTGATCTTGTCATCGTAGATTTCGGCACGGCGACCACGATCGATGCGGTCGATTTCCACGGTGCGTACAAGGGCGGTATCATCGCGCCTGGCCTGAATTTGTCGCTTGACGCGCTGGTGGGTAATACGGCCAAACTGCCGCGCATTGCCATAGCCCGACCGGCCAGCAACAGCGTTATCGGCACGAACACCGAAGACCAGATGCTGATCGGCATTTATTGGGGCTATGTGGCGATGATGGAAGGCCTGATTGCGCGCATGCGCGCCGAGATCGGCCGACCGGCAAAGGTGGTGGCAACTGGCGGACTGGCCGTGCTGTTCAATGGGCAGCAGGGGCTGTTTGACGTGGTCGATCCCGACCTCACGCTTGACGGGCTGGCGTTGCTGGCCGAGCGGGCGGCGGGGCGCTGACAGAAACAGGCAGGGCATCGCGCCCTGCCACACAGGTTACAGGTATCAGGAGGCCGACATAGCGGTTCGCGATTCGAATACAGGCATGGTCAAGTCGGAGGTTCTCAATCCGGGGCGCGAGCTGTTGTTCTGCGCGCTCGGCGGGTCGGGCGAGATTGGCATGAACGTCAACCTGTACGGCTGCGAGGGCAAGTGGCTGATGGTTGACCTGGGCATGACCTTTGGCAACAATGAATATCCCGGTTGCGAACTGGTGTTTGCCGACCTCGATTTTATCGAGGAGCGGCGCGAGGATCTGCTGGGCATCGTGCTGACGCATGCGCACGAGGATCACATCGGCGCGGTGCCCTATTTCGCGGCCGAGCTGGATGTGCCGCTCTATGCCACGCCCTTTACCGCCCGGCTGGTGGCCGCCAAGCTGGCCGAAGCGGGGCTGAGCCGCGATGTCGAGCTGCGCGTGATCGACCATTACGACCCGATCGATCTGGGGCCTTTCAGCTGCCGCTACGTGCCGCTGGCGCACTCGATTGCGGAGGGCCATGCGCTGGTGATCGAGACGCCTTATGGCCGGATTTTCCACACGGGCGACTGGAAGCTGGACGATAATCCGCTGGTGGGCACGCCCGCCACGCCCGAACAGCTGACGCGCATTGGTGATGAGGGCGTGCTGGCGCTGGTGTGCGATAGCACCAACGTGTTCAACCCCAAGCCGTCGGGCAGCGAAGGCGACGTGCGCGACGGGCTGATGGCCGAAGTGGCGCGCCACAAGGGGCGGCGGGTGGTGGTCACCACCTTTGCCTCGAATGTGGCGCGACTTCAGACATTGGGTGAGGTTGCGGCCGCAACTGGCCGGCAGCTCTGTGTTTCCGGGCGCTCGCTCGATCGCATTATCGAAGCCTCGCAGGCCAGCGGCTATCTCAAGAAGCTGCCGCCGCTCATCGATGTCGACACGGCGATGGACTTGCCGCGCGGTCAGGTGCTGATTGTGGCCACGGGCGGGCAGGGCGAACCGCGGGCAACGCTGGCGCGCGTTGCCGATGGCAGCCATCCCATCAAGCTCGACAAGGGCGATGTCGTGCTGTTTTCCAGCCGGCAGATCCCCGGCAACGAGATCGCCATCGGCCGCATCCAGAACCAGTTGGCCGAGCAGGGCATTATTGTCATCACCGACCGGCAGGCCGATATTCACGTGTCTGGCCACCCCGGCCGGCCCGAGCTTGAGGCGCTGTATGGCTGGCTGCGTCCGCAGATCCTGCTGCCCGTGCACGGCGAGGTGCGCCACATGCACGAGCAGGCGCGGCTGGGAAAAAGCTGCGGCATTCCGGTGCAGATCACGCAGAAGAACGGCGACGTGGTGCGCCTGGCGCCCGGCCGGCCCGGCAAGTTCGCGCAGGTGCGCAGCGGCCGTCTGGTGCTCGAC
>DATMUT010000366.1:0-4178 GCA_035563755.1 Novosphingobium sp. | reverse complement strand
GCATCGACATGCAGCTGCCCCGCCGGGCGCGTGGCGGCGCGCTGGATGCGCCGTTCGACATCGCGCGTGGCGTCCATATATTCGCCCAGCCGCTGCCGGTCCTGCGCGCCCAGCCGGCCCGACAGGCGCTGCGCATCCTCGCGCACGAAATCGAGCAGGCTGGTCTGGCGGGCCAGGGCGCGCGCGCGCTCGGCATCGGTGCCGGCCTCGCCATCGCCGAACAGGCGCTCGAACAGGTCGCGCGGGTTGGCGGCCACGGGCAGCGGCACGGTCGGGCTGATCCACGACAGGCCGTTGGTATAGGTGCAGGAATAGCCAATGTCGCAACTGCCCGCCAGGCTGGCCTGATCGATGCCCGCCTCGATCGAGGGCAGGGCGGTGGCATCGCCCAGCGCCCGCGCGAAAACCTGATCCATCGAGACGCCGCAGCGGATGTCGCTGCCTTCGGTCTGGCGCACGTGCACGCCGGTCAGGAAGGCCGGGCACGAGCGCCCGTGGCCAGCGGGCCGGTCGCCCATGGCCGCGGCCATCGGATGGCCAAGGCCGGTGATGAGCGTCATTTGCCCACGAAAGGGCGCGAGCGGGGCCAGCGTTGGCGGCAGGGCATCGGGCGCGGCCCCCGGTTTGGGGCGGAAATCGTCCATCATCATGCCGTTGGGGGTGTAGAACACCTGCAAGCGGCGCGGGCGCGATGCCGCATCGGCGGTAGCCGAGCTGGGGCACATCGCTTCGAGAAAGGGCAGCGCCAGCCCCGCGCCCATCCCCCGCAGGAGCGTGCGGCGCGGCAGGGTTTTGCGGGAAAAGCTCATGACGCGGGCCTTGATGCGGGAAGGGCAGAGAGGGTGGTGGCAGGCGTGGGTATGGGCGGGGCATCGCGTGGTCCATCGCCGGGCACCTTGCGCAGGCGGAAAGGCTCGCTTTGCACGATGGCGCGGATGATGGTCTGGATGCGGTAATTGTCGGCTGCGGCACGCGCGGCGATGGCGCGGATGGCCGGCCGGTCGAACGGCCCCACGCCCCGGCCCAGCGCATAGGTCATCAGCCGCTCGGTAAAGGCGGCGGCAAATTCGTCGCGCCGGGCCAGCAGCACGCCCTGCAGCCCGGCAATGCCGGCAAAGCCTGTGCCGTCGGGCATGACGGCGGCCACATCGATGGGCTGGCCCACGTCGCGGCTGCGCCATGCGCCCACGGCATCATAGTTTTCCAGCGCAAAGCCCAGCGGGTCCATCCGCGAATGGCACCCGGCGCAGGCCGGCTTCGATCGGTGCAGCTCGAGCTGCTGGCGGGCGGTCAGCAGGCGGCCGTCATGCGCGGTTTCGAGCGCGGGCACATCGGGCGGGGGCGGGGGCGGCGCGGCGGCCAGCAGCGTTTCGAGGATCCACTTGCCGCGCCGCACCACCGAGGTGTGATTGCCATAGGACGTGACGGTCAGGATGCTGGCCTGCCCCAGCAGCCCGCCCCGGTGCCAGGCCGGGTCGAGCGCCACCCTGCGCATGGCCGTGCCCGATACGCCCGGAATGCCGTAATGCTGGGCCAGTCGGGCGTTGAGGAAAGTATAGTCGGAGGAGAGGAAATCGAGGATGGGCCGGTTCGCGCGCAGGACATGGGTGAAAAACAGGTTCGTCTCGGCGGCCATGGCGCTGCGCAGGCGTGTGTCGAACTGGGGGAACACGTCGGTGTCGGGCTTTTGCTGGTCAAGGTTGCGCAGATACAGCCATTGCCCGGCGAAATTGGCGGTCAGCGCCTGAGCGCGCGGGTCGGCAAGCATGCGCGTGACCTCGCCGTCGAGCACGGCAGGCTGGTGCAGGCGGTGGCTTTGCGCAAGGGCGAGCAGGCGCTCGTCGGGAATGCTGCTCCACAGAAACAGCGAGAGGCGCGTGGCCAGATCCTGGTCGGACAGGGCGTGGACGGTGCCGGGGGCGGCGCCTGCCGGATCGCTCTCGGCCACGAACAGGAAGTGGGGCGAGACGAGCAGGCCTTCGATGGCGGCGGCAATGGCGGTGTCAAAGCTGCCGGTGGCGCGGGCGGCGGCATACAGGCGCATGAGCGGGGCGATGTCGGCCGGCCCGACCGGGCGGCGCCATGCCGGGCGGGCCAGCGAGAGCAGGATCTGCCGGGCGCAGGGCGCATCCTGCGCTGGGGTGGCCGGGTAACAGGTGAAGATGCGTCGGCGGCTGGGCGTTTGGGCTGGCCTTGCGGCGGCCTCATAGGGGCCGGCCACATCGATCTCTTGCAGGTCGCGCGGGAAATTGGCCTGCGAATAGCGCGGCGAGAGGCGATAAGACGGCACGACCAGCGTCTTTACCCGCGCCCCGTCGACCAGCACGTCGAGCGGCAGCAGCGCCGGCGGGGCCTTGGGCAGGGGCACCATGTCGAGATTGTTGCGCAGGGTCTGCACGCTCTCCTCGGGGGCCAGCTGGCGGCGGAAGGCCATGCCAATGATGTGCCGCCCGGCCGAAAGGGGCAGGCGCAGGCTCACCCGGTCCTCGCTCAGGCGGTCGGTCTCGTTATTGGTGTTGGCGTTCAGCCACCCGCTGATCTCGTAGGTGGCGCTGGCCGGCGCGTAGTAGGCAAAGGCATCGCCCCCGCGCGAGGCCAGCGGCAACAGGTCGCTGGCCCGCTCGTTATAGGCCGGGCGGCCCGAATTCATGATCGACCCGTCCTTGGGCACGATATGGGCGGTCACGCGCGGGCGGGCGGGCGCTATGCCCACGGCCAGGCGCGAAACCTGCCCCGCCACCGCCACATACCTGTCCATCAGCGTCGGCGAGACGGAAAGCACATCGGCGATATTGTCGAAGCCGTAGCCCGAATTGTCCTGCGGCAAGGCATGGCTCAGGTCGGTGTCGAGCGCCAGCAGGTCGCGTACCGCATTGGCATATTCCACCCGGTTGAGCCGCCGCAACCCCGCCCGGCCCGGATCGGGATGGGCAAAGGCAAAGCCGTCGAGCGAGCCGCGCAGCCATTGTGTGAAGCCCGCCCGGTCGCTGCCCGAGGGCTGGTCGCGTTTGCGCGGGGGCATCTCGTTCTGGTTCACGCGGCGCAGGATCTTCTCCCACAGCTCGGCATTGGCGCCGTGGAGCGGGTCGGTGCCCTTCAGGTCCTCGATCGAGAAACCGGCCTCGCGGTCGATGTCATTGTGGCAATCGGAGCAATAGGTGTCGAGGAAGGCGGGCGGGCCGGACGGATTGGCAAAGGTGGGCGCCGGCTCGCGCGAGCGGGCCAGACCCGTGCCGGTGGCCGCCACCAGCCCCAGCAGCAGGATGGGGCGCGCCAGCCTGCTGGGCCGCGTGGCCGCCATGTTGGTCTTGCGCCGCCCCGTTTCGCGCATCATCGCATCCGTTGTGAACAAGCGGGGGCGCAGGCGCAGGCTGCGCGCCCACAGGCCCGCTGCCCGGCAGACCATGCCAGAACCGCTGATTGATTGAACGGGGTGGGGGATATCGGTGATTGGCCCTATCGTCCATTGCCGTTACCCGCACGCACCGCACGCAAAAATGCACAGGGCTGGCCATATTCTGCCCATTGGCGGGCCGCCTTGTGGGCAGTGGCTGGGTTTGGGGCGCCGGTGGGGCTGGCGTTTGCCCCGTGCCTCTTGCGCGATGGGTGCGGGGCTGCGGGCGATGCTCTCTTTTTCTCAACGATCCGTTCCGATCATTGCGCTGGATCGATAGGGGTATTGGCGGCATGATCGCCATGGCTCATTCGCCCGCAGGCATTTTGCCCGCGCGCGACAGGCAGAGGGGGCGACATGCAGGACGATCAGGCCGATGGCGCTATGCCCGCCGGGGCGCGGGCCGCGGCAGCGCGCATGGGCCTGCCCATCGCGCCCGCTTGCGAGGCGGGTGTGGCGGCCAATCTGGCCCTGCTGGCCCGCCATGCGGCCATCGTGCGCGACGGCTCACCTCATGCCCCTGCTGCCCCTGCCGGCCCTGTTGCAGGCAAGGCCATTGGCCCGGCGCCCGCGCAATCGCCCATGCTGGCGCTGGCCGCCGATGTGCGGGCAGGGCGGCGCAAGGCGGTGGCCGTGGCGCGCGCGGCGATCGATGCGCTGGCGGCCGATGCTCATGTGGCGGTCACGCGCCTGTTTGCCGCGCGCGCGCTCGACGAGGCGGCGCGGGTCGATGCGATCGTTGCGGCGGGCGGCGATCCGGGCGTGCTGGCCGGCGTGCCCTATG
>DATMUT010000365.1:0-3878 GCA_035563755.1 Novosphingobium sp. | reverse complement strand
GCCACCGTCATCCGCTATCGCCAGCGCAGCGCCATCCGCGAGGTGGGGCGCGCATTGGGGCTGAGCGAGGATGTGACCGCGCGCCTGTCGGGCACGGTATGGGGCAGCCGGGGCGGCAAGGAATTGCCCGAGACCCGCGTGAGCGAGGCCGGCTTTGCGCCCGACAATCCGCAGATCGCCCGGCTGCGCGATCTGGTGGGGCAATTGCTCGAAAGCCCGCGCCACCTTTCGCAGCATGTGGGCGGCTTCGTGCTGACGCAGGACCGGCTGGACACCATCGTGCCCATCCACAACGCCGCCATGGACGAGCGCACCTTCATCGAGTGGGACAAGGACGATCTCGACACGCTCAACATCATGAAGGTCGATGTGCTGGCGCTGGGCATGTTGACCTGCATCCGCAAGAGCTTTGACCTGCTGCGCGCGCATGCCTTGCGCGACCTGACGCTGGACAGCGTGCCGCGCGAGGACGGCGCCACCTATGCCATGCTGCAAAAGGCCGACAGCATCGGCACCTTTCAGGTCGAGAGCCGGGCGCAGATGGCCATGCTGCCCCGGATGAAGCCGGCCTGCCTGTATGATCTGGTCATTCAGGTGGCGATCGTGCGGCCCGGCCCCATACAGGGGGGCATGGTCCACCCCTATCTGCGCCGCCGCACCGGCGAAGAGCCGACCACCTATCCCGGCCCGAAGCTGGTGCCCTTGCTGGAGCGCACCCATGGCGTGCCGCTGTTCCAGGAACAGGCGATGAGCATCGCCATCCTTGGCGCGAACTATAGCGAGGCGCAGGCCGACCGGCTGCGCCGCGACATGGCCGCCTTTCGCCGCAACGGGCGGATCGAAACGCATCGCCAGACCTTTGTCGAGGGCATGGTGCAAAACGGCATTGCCGAGGAATTTGCCCTGCAATGTTTCAAGCAGATCGAGGGTTTTGGCGAATACGGCTTTCCCGAAAGCCACGCGCAGGCCTTCGCCTGGCTGGCCTATGTGTCGAGCTGGCTGAAATGCCATTACCCGGCCGCCTTCACCTGCGCCCTGCTCAACAGCCAGCCGATGGGCTTTTACGCCCCCGCGCAATTGGTGAGCGATGCGCGCGCGCATGGAGTGGCCGTGCGCCCGGTCGATGTGATGGCCAGCGAGCATGACAATACGCTGGAAAGCGAGAAGGTGCTGCGCCTGGGCCTGCGCCAGATCGACGGCTTCAGGAAGGAGTGGTCGCAGGCGATTGCCGATGCGCGCGCCTTGCGCCCTTTCGAGAGCATAGAGGATGTGGCCCGCCGCGCCGCCTTGCCCACGCGGGCCATGGCTCTGCTGGCCGATGCCGATGCCTTTGGCGCGCTGGGGCTGGGCCGGCGCGAGGCCGGGTGGCAGGTCCGCCGTCTGCCCGCGCCTGCGCAACTCTCGCTGTTTGCCGCGCTCGACGCGCCCGAACTGGCGCCCGAAACCGACGCCCCCCTGCCCGCCATGCCATTGGCCCAGCAGGTGGCCGCCGATTACCAGACGCAGCGCCTGTCGCTGCGCGGCCATCCGGTGCAGTTCCTGAGGGGCGAACTGGCCGCGCGCGGGGTGATGACCTGCGCGGCGGCCAATGCGGCCGGCGATGGCGTGCGGGTCCTGTGCGCGGGCGCTGTTCTGGTGCGCCAGCGGCCGGGCACGGGCAAAGCCATCTTCATCACCATTGAGGATGAAACCGGCATTGTGAACGCGCTGATGTGGGCGCGCGATTTCGAAGCGCAGCGTGGCGCGGTGATGGCCGCGCGGCTGATGGCGATCGAGGGCGAGATCCAGCGCAGCAAGGAAGGGGTCGTGCACCTGATGGCGCGGCAGGTGCATGATGCCAACGCCCTGCTGCGCGATCTGGCGCAAAGCGATCCGCGCAAGGCGCGCGCCCCGCTGCACCGCCACCCGCGCAACGCCCGCCTGCTACCGCCCTCGCGCGATTTCCATTGAGGACGGCCAAAGGAGCAACCCGCTTCGCCGCAAAGGAAGGTGATTGCACCAATTCGAAAGAAACGCGCCAGTTTCCCCGATCGCTTACCTCCGTTTTCGGGGAAAACACTTGCCCTCACAAGCCGGGGTTGGCATCAAACCCATGTCATGGATACAACCGAGACCTCAAATAATTATCGGGACACCTCGAATAGAGCACCCGATTTCATCCCTCCTCATGGCAGGGATAACTTGGTTACAACTTCCAAAATACTCACCATATTGATCACCAGCACCGCACTTCTGCTGACCGGCTGTGCAAGCCTGCCCAGCAACGGGCCAACATTGGGTCGCGTGCAAAAAGAGGCGCAGGCAGACAAGACGACGATCCCTTATCGCATCGTCGATATTGATGCGGCCACCGTCAAACAGCCCGAAGCGCCCGACAGTATCGCCTTGCTGCAATTATCCGCGCTTTCGGCCGATGCCGTGCCAGTGCGCAGCGACATGATCCAGAAGGGCGACACCCTCACCATATCGGTGTTCGAGGTGGGCGTGGCACTGTTTACCGGCAACGCCAGCCCGGCAGCCGACACGAGCCCCCGCACCCCCACCGCTTCGGCCCAGACCATGCCCGCACAGGTGCGCGAGGACGGGTCGATCAACCTGCCCTATGTTGGCACGGTGATGGCCGCCGGCACCTATCCCGAAACGCTGGCCGCCACCATCCGCAACCGGCTGCGCCGCTTGTCGGAAAGCCCTGAGGTAACGGTCGAAATCGCCAATTCGGTATCGAATGTCTTTTACATTTCCGGCGTGGTGGCACGGCCCAACCGCTATCGGCTGACCGCCGCGCGCGAGCATTTGCTCGATGCCGTGGCGCTGGCGGGCGGCACCCCGCTCGACCGGAACGACGCCGCTGTAACGCTGGTGCGCGGGCGCCGCTCGATTACCGTGCCCATGAACCAGATTGGCGCAGCCGACCTGGCCAATGTCGAAATACAACCGGGCGACCGGCTGGAAATCACGCGCGAGAAGGCCACATATTCGGTCTTTGGCGCGACCGACAAGGTCAGCCAGATCCCCTTCGAAACCAAGAACGTCACGCTGGCCGAAGCCGTCGCCCGCGCCACTGGTCCTGCCGACGCGCGCGCCAATCCGCGCGGCGTGCTGGTGTTCCGCATGACCAGGGGCAGCAATGGCGAACCGCCGCAGGCCACCGTCTATCGCATCGACATGATGAAGGCCGATTCCTATTTTCTGGCCCAGATGTTCCAGATGCGTGACAAAGATGTGATCCTTTTCGCCAACTCGCGCAGCAATATGGTGCAAAAACTGGCAGGCCTGTTCTCCAACCTGTTCAGCCCGGCCACCACCGTCGTCTACGCCACGAAGTAAGGCCGCGAACATGCGTTTTGGCATCGACGGCTATAATCTGGCCATCCCCAAGGGCACGGGGGTGGCCACCTATGGCGCCTCGCTGGCCAGCGTGCTGTCAGGCATGGGCCATGCCGCCGAGGGGGTGTTCGGCATCGATCCGGGCCGGTCGGCCCCTTTGCGCGAAACGCTGTTTTTCGAACAGTTCGGGCGCGGCCACAATCAGGGCAATGTCGGCAGGCGCGTACGTAATTCAGTGGTGTGGAACCACCTGCCCCGCCGCCTGACGCAGGTGCCGCTGACGCCCCATGTCGACAAGCGCGGCTTTGGCACGCGCTGGCCCGATTTTGCGGCGCTATGGACCAGCCCGCTGCTGTTCGAGGTGGCCTGGGCGCGCTTCACCTATCTCAAACAGTTCACCACCGTGACCATGCCCGACCCGCCTGCGGTCATGCACTGGACCTATCCGGTGCCGCTGCGCCTGGCGGGCGCGCGCAACATCTATACGCTGCACGATCTGGTGCCGCTAAAGCTGCCGCACACCACGCTGGACAACAAAGCCTATTACGACC
>DATMUT010000364.1:0-2510 GCA_035563755.1 Novosphingobium sp. | reverse complement strand
GTGGATTTTCCTGTCGCTGGGCATCACGGCGGGCTCGTACTGGGCCTATTACGTGCTGGGCTGGGGCGGCTGGTGGTTCTGGGATCCGGTCGAGAATGCTTCGCTGATGCCGTGGCTGGCCGCGACCGCGCTGTTGCACAGTTGCGGCGTGCTGGCGGCGCGCAATGCCTTGCGGGCCTGGACGGTGATGCTGGGCGTTGTCGCCTTCTCGATGTCGATGATCGGCACCTTCCTTGTGCGTTCGGGCATCCTCACCTCGGTGCACGCCTTTGCCGTCGATCCCAAGCGGGGCAGCTTCATTCTGGTGCTGCTGGCGATCTATATCGGCGGCGCGCTCACGCTGTTCGCCTTGCGCGCGGCCACCGTGACCGAGGGTGAGCGTTTTGCCGTGACCAGCCGCGAATCGGCGCTGGTGTTCAACAATGTCATGCTGTCCTCGATCCTGGGCATCACGCTCATCGGCACGCTCTACCCCCTCGTGACCGAGGCGATGGGTGTGCGTGTCTCGGTTGGCCCGCCCTATTTCACGCCCATGAGCGCGCTGTTTGCCGTGCCCATGCTGCTGGTGATGATGGTGGGGCCGCTGCTGCGCTGGCGGCGCGACCGCGTTGGCCGCGTGGGGCTGAAGCTGGCCTTGCCGGCGGTGGTTACGCTGGTGGCAGGCGCTGTTGCGCTGGCGCAGGGCGTGCATTTTGGCCTGCCGCTGGTGGGTCTGGCGCTGGCGCCGGGCGTGGCGGTGGCCAGCGTGCTGCCGCTGTGGGGGCGCAATGTGCTGCGCGCGCCGCTCAGCCTGTGGGGCATGGTGGTGGCGCATCTGGGCATTGCTGTCGCGCTGTTCGGCATGGCCAGCGACAGCGCCTTTACCGCCGAGCGCCTGATTGCCGCCCGCGTGGGCGAGACGACGCAGCTGGGCCCCTGGCGCATAACGCTGGCGGGCGTCGCCCCGGTGGCCGGCCCCAACTGGACCGCGATGGAGGGGGCCTTGCGCGTCTCGTATGATGGCGGCGCGCAAACCGAGCTGACGCCCCAGTCGCGCACCTTCTGGGCGCCGCCGCAGACCACGGCTGTCTCGGCGCTGCTGACGCGCTGGAACGGCCAGCTTTATACCGTGCTGGGCGAGGAAGTGGACGCCGGGTCGGGGCAGGAGCGCTGGCAGCTGCGCCTGTGGTGGAAGCCTTTTGTGCCGATGATCTGGCTGGGCGGCATTCTGGTGGGCCTTGGCGGCCTGCTGGCGCTGCTGAGCCGGGTGCGGCAGGACATCAAGCGCCGCAGCGCTACCGCGCGCGGGGCCGAGCGGCGCGAGCGTGTGGCTGAACTGGAGCGCGCGGCATGAGCAAGCCCGAAACCACGCCTCAGGCCAAGGTGCCCAAATGGCTGCTGTGGCTGCCGCTGGCGCTGTTTGGCGGCTTTGTGCTGCTGGTCGTCGTCGGGCTGATCGTGCCCAAGAAGACCGATATTCCCAGCCAGATGATTGGCAAGCCTTTGCCCGCTTTCAACCTGCGCGCCGCGGCAGATGGACAGGGTGGGCTGGCAACGGCTGATTTTTCGGGCGGGCATCCGCGCCTGCTCAACATCTTTGCCAGCTGGTGCATTCCCTGCCGGGCCGAGGCGCCGGTGCTGGCGCAACTGGCCGCGCAAGGGGTCGAGATCGACGGTATCGCCATCCGCGACCACAAGGAGGACCTGGCCGGGTTCCTGTCGCAGAACGGCAATCCTTATAAGCGCATCGGCGCGGATGACGTGTCGGCGGTGCAGCTGGCGATCGGTTCCTCGGGCGTGCCGGAAACCTTCGTGATCGATGCGCATGGCATCATCCGCTACCAGCACATTGGCGACATCCGCCCCGAGCAGGTGCCGATGATCCTGGACAAGCTGAAGGAGGCGGCCCAGTGATGGCACCGGTAACGCGCAAGCTCTTGCCGCTCGCCCTGTTGCTGGCCCCGGTGGCCGCGCTGGCCGACGACACGATGCCGCCCGCGCCCTATGCCTGGCGGCAGCTGCCCGATCCGGCCAAGGAGGCCAAGGCCAAGGCACTGATGGAAACCATCCGCTGCCTCGTCTGCCAGAGCCAGTCGATTGCCGATTCGGACGCGCAGATTGCCGGCGACATGCGCAGCCAGATCCGCGAGCGCATCGAAGCGGGCGAAAGCCCTGATTCGATCCGCCAGTGGCTGATCCAGCGCTATGGCGACTATGTAACATACGAACCGCGTGTGACCGCCGTGACCTGGCCGCTGTTTGCCGCGCCGGTTGTGCTGCTGCTGCTGGCGGTCTTGCTGCTGCGGCGGCGTTTTGGGGGGAAGGGCGCATGATCTGGCTGGCAGTGATCGCATTGGCGGTTGCGGTGTTTGCCGTGCTGGCAGGGGTGTTGCGCGCGCCTCGCGCCGGGTGGGAGGCCATTGTCGCGGCGCTGATGATTGGCCTGGCCGGCTATGCCGCGCAGGGGCACCCGGGCGTGCCCGGCGCGCCCAAGTCCGCGCGCGAGGTGGTGCATGGCGGGGCTGCGGCAG
>DATMUT010000363.1:0-3047 GCA_035563755.1 Novosphingobium sp. | reverse complement strand
AATGCAGTACCAGATGGCAGCGCAGGTCCAGCCCACGGGGCTGCGCAGAACGGCCCAGCGCTCGCCGCTGGTGGGTGCGGCCTTGCGCGCGCCCTTGATGTTGGCGGTCATCCATGCGCGTTCGCCTGCCGAAAGCCACGGCGCGTCGGCCGGTGTTTCGGGGAACCATGCCCAGGCGAAAATGGCCAGCGCCAGCGCGGGCGCCGCTTCGGCCAGGAACATGAAGCGCCAGGGGGCTATGCCCAGCGGATTGGCCGAATCGAGCAGCAACCCCGAGATGGGCGCGCCAATGACCTGCGCCACCGAGATCGAGGTGATCGGCACCGCCAGCACCGAGGCGCGATAGCGCTCGGGCGCCCACAGGCTGAGGTAGAGCATCAGCCCCGAGGACAGGCCGCCCTCGGCAAAGCCGATCGCCACGCGCAGCGCATACAGCTCCCATTCGGACGAGACGGTGGCCATCAGGCACGAGCATAGCCCCCAGGCGGCCGAAATAAACGCCAGCCAGCGCCGCAGCCCGGCCGCCTCGTACAGCAGGACCGAGGGGTATTTGGCCAGCATGTAGCCGACGAAAAGCACGCCTGCGCCCAGCCCGTATTGCGCGGGCGACAGGCTCAGATCGTGGTTCATCTGAAGCGCTGCGAAGGCCACGTTGGTGCGGTCTATCGCGCCGATCAGGATGTAGAGCGCGCAAGGCACGACCAGGCGCAAAATGACCTTGCGGCCAATGCTGGCCTCGATGTCGCAGGCCGGGCTGGCGTGTGGGACGGCGCGATATGTCGGGCCGGAATGGGGGGTGTCAGGCATGGTTTCTCCCGTGTATTGCCGGCTATGATAGCGCTTGCATAAAGCCGCGTCGATACTTATGCATCCGCTTTATGAGCAAGCACCCACAGGATTTCGACCCCGAAACCCCCGAGGATTTCGACAGCCCCCACGCCGAATATGCCCGGCTGCGCCGGCAATGCCCGGTGGCTCACACCGATGGGCTGGGCGGTTTCTGGGCGCTCACCCGCTATGAGGATGTGAAGAAGGCCGCCTCGGACTATCAGCACTTCTCGACCTCGGTGCAGAATGTGGTGCCAAAGGTGGCCTTTACCGGGCGGCGCCCCCCGCTGCACCTCGATCCGCCCGAACATACGCCCTATCGCCGCGCGCTGAACCCGCTGCTGGGCAAGGAGCGGGCCGATGCCCTTGAGCCGATGGCGCGCGTTTTCGCCCGCGAGATGCTCGAGCCGATCGTGGCGCGGGGCGGCGGCGACATCTGTCTCGAATTTTCCAGCTTCCTGCCGGTGCGCGTGTTTGGCGAATGGATGCGCATGCCGCCCGAGTGGCTCGATACGCTGCACGAGGCGGGGCGAGCCTTTGTGCTCTCGGTGCATATGAACGATCCCGAGACGATGAAGGCGACCAGCCTGCGCCTGTATGACATGGCCAAGGCGCTGATCGCGGTGCGCCGCGAAACGCCCGAGGACCCGGAGACAGACCCCACCTGCGCCCTGCTGGCCGCGCGCCACGAGGGGCAAGCGCTGCCCGATGAGCTGGTCGTGGGCAGCGTGCGTCAGATCCTGGTGGTGGGCATTGTCGCGCCGATGGTGATGGTCGGCAATATCTGCGTCCACCTGTCGCGCGATCGCGCCCTGCAGGACCAATTGCGGGCCGATCCCTCGCTCATCCCGGCCGCGGTCGAGGAATTTCTGCGGCTCTACACGCCCTATCGCGGTTTTGCGCGCACGGCGGTCGAGGATGTCGAGATGGGCGGTCGCACCATCGAGGCGGGCGATCCGGTGGCTCTGCTCTATTGCTCGGCCAATCGCGACGAGACGGTGTTCGAGAACCCCGACGAATTCATCCTGAACCGCCCCAACATTGCCGAGCATCTGGCCTTTGGCCGGGGGGCGCACAATTGCCCGGGGCTGCACATCGGCCGCATGGAGCTGAAGGTGTGCCTCGAGGAACTGCTGGCCGCAACGCCGGGTGGTTTCGATGTTGATGGCCCCGTGACCATGAGCCGTTGGCCAGAAATCGGCGCGCTCTCGGTGCCGCTGCGCTTTCTTTAACCGGCAGGGCAGTTGCGCTAGGGCGCAGGCCGGCGCTAGGGTGGGGTATGACAGAGCCTTTGGCCAGAAACCCCACCCTTGACGATGTCGCCGCGATTGCGGGCGTGTCGACCGCGACGGTCAGCCGTTTCCTGAACAATCCGCGCGTGGTGGCAGCCGCCACGGGCGAGCGGATCAGGGCGGCGATTGCCAAGACGGGCTATATTCCCAACCTTTTGGCGGGCGGGCTGGCCTCGTCGAAGTCGCGCATGGTGGCGGTGCTGATCCCGCATCTCACCGACTCGATCTTTAACGACACCATCCAGACCATGGCCGAGGAACTGGCCAGCGCCGGCACGACGGTGATGCTGGGCCTGACCGGCCTGACGCCCGACCGCACCAGCGACCTGCTGCAGGCCGCCATCGGGCGCCGGGTCGATGCGATCATTTCGACCGCGCCCATGTCGCCCGATACCGCCGAGCTGGTGAAGCGCTTTCCGGGCCTGTTCATCCAGATCTGGGAGCTGCCCGAGGACCCGCCGGGCATTGCCGTGGGCTTTTCGCACCGCGATGCCGGGCGCGATGTGGCGCGTTTCCTGCAATCGCGGGGCTATCGCCGTCCGCTGGTGGTCACGGCCGAGGGCACGCGCGCCGGCATGCGCCGCGATGGCTTTATCGAGGAATGGCAGGCGCTGGGCGGCGGCGCGGTGCAGGAGGCCAAGGTCGACATACCCTCGCGCTTTGGCCATGCGCGGCGCATCTTTGCCGACATGCGCCGCCTGCCCGAACAGCCCGACGTGGTGGTGTGCGGGTCGGACTATCTGGCGCAGGGCGTGATCGTCGAGGCGCAGGCGGCGGGCTTGCGCGTGCCCGACCAGCTGGCGGTCGTGGGCTTTGGCAATTCCAACATCGCCGGCGACATGCGGCCCACCATCACCACGGTCGACATCGACGGCGCGCGCATCGCCCGCGAGGCCATTGCCGCCATCCGCCGCCACGCCGAGGGGC
>DATMUT010000362.1:0-4462 GCA_035563755.1 Novosphingobium sp. | reverse complement strand
CGACATACTGGCGCCCGTCCAACCGATAGGTGATAGGGGCGGCCAAAACGCCCGTCTGCGCCGCGAACGACCAGCGCGGCCGCCCGGTCAGGTCGTCATGCGCCACCAGTTGGCCGGCCGTGGTGCCGGCAAAGACCAGCCCGCCGCCGGTGGCCAGCACTCCGCCATTGAACGGTGCGCGCTGATCGATGCGCCAGCGCGCCTGCCCTTTCACCGGATCCCAGGCGATCAGATAGCCTTTCATGCCGGCATAGAGCTTGCGCCGCGCTGCCGCGTCCATGCCGCCGCCACCGGCCATGCCGACGCCCGATGTATAGGCGCCGATAACCTGCTTCTCGCCGCCGGCCGGGGCATAGACCATGCCGACATCCTGCGCAGGGATGTAAACCAGCCCGGTGCGCGGGCTGAAGGCCATTGGCGGCCAGTTATGCCCCCCGCCCGAGCTGGGGAACTGGAACACCGGCTTGCCGCTACGGTAATAGCGCGCCGCCGGGTTCTCGATCGGGCGGCCCGTGACAGGATCGAGCCCGCGCGCCCAGTTCACCGGGACATAGGGCGTGCCCGACAGGAACCGCCCGGTCTTGCGGTCGAGCATGTAGAAAAACCCGTTCTTGGGCGCCTGCATGATAACCTGACGCTGCTGGCCGCCAACGGGCAGGGTTGCCATGACCAGATTTTGCGCGGCGGTGTAATCCCAGCTTTCGCCCGGCGTTTCCTGAAAGTGCCAAGCATAGGCGCCGGTATCGGCATGCAGCGCGACAATCGAGCTGAGGAACAGATTGTCGCCCTTGCCATCCGACCGCATGCCATGGTTCCAGGGCGAGCCATTGCCTGTGCCCAGATAGACCAGATCGCTCTCGGGGTCATATTCGATGGCGTCCCACACCGTGCCGCCGCCGCCATATTTCCACCATTGCCCGGCCCAGCTCTTGCCGGCCTGGGCCAGCACCGGGTCCGAGGCGGCATGGTCGGCAACGCCGGGCTTGCCGGGTACGGTGTAGAAGCGCCAGCGCAGGCGCCCGCTGGCCTGATCATAGGCGCCGACATAGCCGCGCGCTCCAAATTCGGCCCCGCCATTGCCGATCAGCACCATGCCCTTCACAATGCGCGGCGCGCCGGTAATGGTGTAGTTGACGGCCAGCGGATTGGCCGGATCGATGGTCTGGACCTGCCAAAGCACCTTGCCTTGCGCGGCATCCAGCGCGATCAGCCGCCCGTCGAGCGCGCCCAGAAACACACGCCCGCCGGCCACCGCCACCCCGCGCGACACGGGCCCGCAGCACGACCGGGCCGAAGCTGCACGCACCTGCGGATCATAGTGCCACAGCACATGGCCATCGCGTGCGTCCAGCGCCTCGACCACATCATAGGCCGAGACGATATAGAGGACGCCGCCGACCTCGATCGGCGTCGCCTCCTGCCCGCGATCGGTATCGAGATCGTGGTGCCACGCTAGGCCTAGCCGACCGACCGTCTCGCCGTTGATCTGGTCGAGCGGGGAATAGTGCTGGGCCTGAGCGCCGCCGCCATTCAGGGCCCAATCGACATCGGGCGCCTGCCGGGGCGTGCAGGCGGCCAACGTTACCAAGGGCAGCGCCGCAAGGGCCAGGGGGAGTTTCTGTTTGGTCATGTTAGCGTGTCTCGTGATTGGCCCCGGCCCGGGCCGAGAGCAGCAGCGCCAGCCCGCCGGCGGCATAGCAGGCGGTCCAGGCGGCAATGGCGATGCGCAGGCCCTTGGCCGATGCGGCGGCGCAAGGAGAGCTGGGGATCTGCGCGGCAAGCCCTGCACAGGCCGCCGCATAATGGCCCGGTGCGTAAAGCGATGCTGACAGGCCATCCGACAGCATGCCGATCAGCGGTGGCCCCAGCCCCTGGCCGATCAGATGCGCGGCCAGCAGGAACAGCGCCGAACCGGTGGCCCGGCTGCGGCTGTCGAGCCCGGCATGCAGGGTGGCGATGGCCGGGCCCATCATCGTGTAGAAGCTGCAGGCGCCGAGCAGCATCAGAGAGAGCGACAGTGGCAGGGTGCGGCAGAACATGCCCGTCAGGAACAGCGGCACGCCCAGCGCCAGCCCCAGCGCCGGAAAGCCCAGCAGCCAGCGCCGGTCGTGCCGGGCTGCCCATTCAGCGCCATAGCCCCCGACAATGGTGCCGATGAGCGAGGCCACCCCCGACAGCAGGCCAAAGGCCAGCCCCGCCTGGGCAGGGCCCAGACCATAGTCGCGGGCGAAAAACGCCGGCAGGAAGGTGTTGATGCCATAGCTGCCAAGGCCCACCAGCGAAGTGGCCAGCAGCAGCCAGCGCATCTCGGCCAGCCCGGCGAGCTGGGCCAGCACCGCCACGATGCCGGGCCCGGCCGGTGCCGACGACTGGCCCCGCGCGGGTTCCTTGAGCCAGAACAGGCAGGCCAGAGCGATGATCACGCCAAGCGCGCCGAAGGCCTGAAACGTGCCCCTCCAGCCAAAGGCCTGGGCAATGGCGCCGCCGCCAAAAGACCCCAGCAGCGCGGCGACCGGCACGCCCAGCATGAAGAGCGAAAGCGCCGAGGCCCGCCGATCGGGCGGGAACATGTCCGAGATCATCGAATGGGGCGGCGCCTCGGTGGCCGCGCTGCCTGTGGCCATGCCCAGACGGCACACCAGCAATTGCCCGAAACCTGTGCTGAACCCTGCCAGCAGCGTGAACAGCGAACCGAGCAGGGCGAAGACCGAGGTCAGCCGCGCCCGGCTCCATTTCTCGGCGGCGCGCGCCACGGGCAGGCTGATGAGCGTGTTCATCAGCGCAAAGGCGGTGCCGCCCAGCAGCCCCACCGACATGTCGGACAAGGCGAACTCGGCCTTGACCGGCTGGGCCACCACCGCCACCACCACCCTGTCCATGAAGCCGACGGCGTTCAGCAGGGCCAGCAGGATCAGGGCCGTGGTATGATGTCTGCGGGTCACTGCAAGCGGTCCTTCAGTTGCGATGCGCAAGCTGACTAGGACGACTGGCGATGCCGCGAATTGTCGATCAACGCAGGGATTTGACTGGCCGCGCAGCCGTTGGCGCAATGGCGATGGCGCGATAGTCGCGCGCCGTCATGCCGAAACGCTGGCGAAAGGCGCGGCTGAAATGCTGGGAATCGCTAAAACCCCAGTAATGCGCGATGTCTGTCAGCGAACGCGAGGCCAGGGCCGGGTCGACCATGTCGGCGCAACAGCGGTCAAGGCGGTGATCCCAGATCAGGCGGGCGACGGTCTGTTCCTCGCTTTCGAACAGCTTGTGAATGGTGCGCTTGGAAAAATTGAAGGCCGCCGCGATGCTGGCAATGCCCAGGTCCGGCTCGGTCAGATTACGGTCGATGAATTCGAGCACGGCGCGGCGTCGCTCCTCGCGCTGGTCGGGCAGGGCATCGGCCTCGCTGTCGACCACGCTCATCTGCGCCAGGGCGATCAATTGCGCGCCAATCTGCTCGCGCGTGCCGTCCGACAGGTGGTTGCCCGAACGCAGCGATGCCGCGGCGCTGGCGTGCAGAATATGCGCCGGCCCCTGCAGGAAGCTGCGCGAGGTGCGCCACCACGAGACAGGGCGGTCAGGGGCGGTCATCGTCGAGCAGGGCAAGGTCAGGGTGAGCTGGCGCGATTGCTGGGGCGCATCCAGCACGAAATCCATGTCCTTGCGGATGGCGCACCATTGGCCGGTGCGCAGCGTCTGGCGCTGGCCGCCCTGGCATATGGTGGCCGAGCCTTCCTCCTGAAACAGGAATTTCAGCGTTGGCGAACGCCGGGCCGGAGAGGCAGCGCCTGACTGTTCGACCCGGTGGCGCCCCATCGTCACCTGACACAGCCGGGCCATCCCGAACTCGCCGCCGCGCAGCGAAGCCTCGCGGTCATCGGCAAATTCGATCTGCTGGGCCTGGGTGACGGCGCACCATTGGCGGCTTCGCTCCAGCCGGTTGCCGGCGCGCGTGGTGAAGTGCTGCAGCATGACTCTCTCCGGGATTGGGGCCTGGCAGCCCCTGTTTTTTTGTCCTTTCCGTAAACCTATCGCGATGATCCGCCCTCGTCCAGCGTCGCCCGATCGGGTTGCGCCATGGCGCGCGCAAGCCATTCGCTGCGCGTTGAGGCAATTCGCAAGGCACGTTGCTTGCTACCGCCATGCCCATGATCGAGCAGGAGAAGAGCATGGATGCGGCCAGATCGGCCATCGACCGGATCGCGGCGCGGCCGGGGCATTTTGTCGATGGCGCATGGATGGCTCCGGCCACCGGCGAGACGCTGACGGTCGAGGATCCGTCCACGACGCAGGCCATCGGTTGTATCGCTCAAGGCGATGCGCGGGATATTGACGCGGCTGTTGCCGCAGCCAGCGCGGCCATGGCGCGGCGGGCATGGAGCGCCACGCAGCGGCAGGACGCCTTGCTGGCACTGGCCGCCGCCATCGAGACCGAGGCCGAAACCTTTGCCGGGCTGGAATGTCTTGA
>DATMUT010000361.1:0-2035 GCA_035563755.1 Novosphingobium sp. | reverse complement strand
TGCCAGCGAAACGCAAATGTCGGGCCTGCGCGAGCGGGCCGAGACGATGATGGACCTGCTGGAAAGCCGCACCCAGCAACTGGCCGCGGCCATGACCGGCCGCTTCGAGGCGCTTGAAGCGCGTTCGCACGGCTTTGCCATCGATCTGGAAAAGCACGAGGCCGATGCGCGCGACGCCCTGCGCCAGCGCGCCGCCACGCTGAACGAGGAGGTGAGCGCCACCCGCGCCCGCCTCGACCGCGAGGAGGCCGAGAGCCTTGTTTCGCTGCGCGCGCGGCTCTCGGCGCTGCGTGACGAGGCGGGCAGCCTCTCGCGCGCCCTGCGCGATGGCGAGGCAACGGCCATGGCCGACTGGCAGGCCGCCGTGCAGCGCATGGGCGAGGATGTGGCGCGGATGGACAGCGACATTGCCGCGCATCATCACGCCCGGCTCGAACAGACCGCGCGTCTGGGCGCCTTGACCGAAGCCAGCCTTGCCCGGCTGATACAAGCCGAGGCGCGTATTGAGTCAATCGCCCTGGCCGACCAGCAGCTGGCCGGCAGCATGGACACGCGCCTCGACACGATCGAGCGGCGTCTCGCCGAAACCGACCGCTCCGTCGAAAAGCTGACCGAAGGCAGCGCCCGCCTGCTCGACCTCATCCAGTCGAGCGAGCGGCAGAGCCGCGAACGCCTGCCCCGCGCGCTCGACGCGAGCGAGAAGCGCCTGGCCGAATATAATGCGCAGGTCGAAAAACTGCATGATTTCGTGGCGTCGACCCACGCCAACGGCAAGGGGCTGGCCGAAAGCCTGAGTACCGCGCACGGCACGCTGCTGCACGCCAGCGCCGAGATCGAGACCATGCACAATGCGCTGGGCGAGAAGCTGAACGCACAGAACGGCGCGATTGCCGCCATGCGAGAGCATCTGGCGCAGGTGGGCACCGACACCGACGAGATCGCAACGCGCGCGCGCGGCGAACTCGAGGCCTCGCTGGCGCGTCTGGCAGCGGCCATGCAGGCCTCGGTGCGCGGTATCGAGGCGCAGGGCGCCGCCAGGATAGAAGCGCTGGCCGACCGGCTGGGCGAGGAAGGCGGCGCGGCGATCGCCGCCGCCATGGACCGCCAGATCCAGCACATAAGCCCCCGCATCGAGCAGGCCGCCACGCACGCAGCCGCCATAAGCCAGCAGGCCACCGAACAGTTGCAGGCGCAGATCAGCGCGGTAAACGATCTGGCCGGCCATCTCGAGGCGCGCGTCGATGCCGCGCGCACCCGCGCCGAAGAGCAGGTCGACAACGATTTTGCCCGGCGCGCCGCCATCATCACCGACGCACTGAAATCGGCCGCGATCGACATTACCCGCGCGCTGGGCGAGGAAGTAACCGATACGGCCTGGGCAGCCTATTTGCGCGGCGACCGGGGCGTGTTCAGCCGCAAGGCCATCCGTCTGCTCGAAACCGGCGAGGCGCGCGAGGTGCAGCACCTCTACGAGGGCGATCCGCGCCTGCGCGATGCGGTCAACCACTACATCCACGATTTCGAGGCCATGCTGCGCCAGTTGCTCTCGACGCGCGACGGGCATGCGCTGGGCGTAACCCTGCTCTCGTCCGATCTGGGCAAGCTTTATGTTGCGCTGGCGCAGGCGCTCGACCGGCTGCGCAGCTGATCAGTCGGGCTGCGAGGCGATGGACGCCGGTACGCGAAACGGCGCGATATCGGCAATGCTGACCCAGCCGGCGTGCAGGTTGGCGTAAAACAGGGCAAACAGCACCGCGCTGATGAGCGTGGTACGCAGCACAACCCGCCCCGGCCGAAAATTGGCCGGGGCCGAATGCGCTTGCCCGGGCACCAGAGCATCGCCCGTTTCATCGGGCGTGCGCAGGCCAAAGGGCATCACCGCAAAGGCGGTGATCACCCAAAACAGCATGTAAATGGCCAGAATGGAAACCGGCTTCATTATCATCCTCTCCCGCTGCGGGCGGTTCAGCCGCCTTCGAGCATCAGCATCACCTTGACCTGCGGCTTCTTGCCGCACCAGCGCGTGGCGGCGCGG
>DATMUT010000360.1:0-5064 GCA_035563755.1 Novosphingobium sp. | reverse complement strand
TGGCCCTGATGATCTCGATCGATTTGGCGAAATGGGGATTGAACCTGGCCAGCAGTTCGTGCTGCCCGCAAATATAGGCATGCAGGAACGCGCTCATTCCCCCGCCTGCCCCGGCCAACTGCTCGTACAGCACAATCTCGGCCTGCAAATTGTCATCCAGAATGCGCGTGATGACCGCCTCGAGGATAGCTTCCTTGTTGGCAAAGTGGAACTGCACCGCCCCAACCGACACACCGGCCGCTTTGGCAATGCCGGCAAAGGTCAGCGCAGGCGGGCCGGCTTCCTTGAACAGGGCTGTTGCCGCCAGCAAAATGCCATCGAGCGTCTGGCGGCTACGGCTTTGCACCGGCCCACGCGCGGTGTGTTGCTCGCCCTGTGCGCGCGTGCCTGGGTTGCGGGTTTTCCGCGCAGAGGTCGAGGTCGGGCCCATCGGGTTTGGCCTATCGCGCCATGGCCAATTTGCAAACCCGTCATGCGCAAGGTTGACGTGCAAAAAATATCAGAATATTGGTTCTAACCATAACAGCGGCCGCCCACCGGCGGCAACAACAGGGAGGATGGAATCGATGCCTTTGGGCGTTTCCTATTGGTCTGGATCGGCATTGGCGCTGGCCTTTGGCCTTGCCACCACAGCGCAGGCGCAAACCGCGCCAGTCTCAGCCGGCAGCGACAGCGAGATCATCGTCACCGCGCAAAAGCGCGTCGAAAACGTACAGCAGGTGCCCATCGCCATAACCGTCGTGTCGGCCGATCAGCTGGCCCGGCGCGGCGTGCAATCGGTGCAGGACCTCTCGCAGGCCAGCGCCTCGATCGAATTTACCGCACCTTCGGCCGCGCCCGGCGGCGGAGGCTTCGTGCGCGGCATCGGCACGAACCAGATCGGCAATGCCACCTCGGCCTCGTCAGTGGGCATTGTCCTCGATGGCGTGGTGCTGGGCAACGTCAACATCAGCGACATTTTCGACACCGAGCGGGTCGAGGTCCTCAAGGGGCCGCAGGGCACGCTGTTTGGCAGCTCGGTCTCGGCCGGGGTGGTCAACATCACCACCCGCGCGCCCAAACTGGGCGAAACCTCGGGTTTTGTGAACGGCGAACTGGCCTTTCCAGAGATCGGTTCGCGCTATTTTCGCGGGGCGCTGCGCGGCGCGATCAACCTGCCTGTGACCGACACTTCGGCGCTGCGGCTGTCGGGCTACATGTTCAACAACAATGGCATGTCGCGCGATACATCGAACGGCAACAAGCAGAACCAGACCAATTTTGGCTTGCGCGCGCGTTATCTGGTCAAGCTGGGCGACAGGCTGACGGCTAACCTGATCGGTGATTACAGCAAGGCCGACAGCCTTTATCCTGGCGGCCTGGTCTATCGCGCGGCAACGCCCGGCTCGCAACTGGCCCAGGCGCTCAGTGCCTGCGGGCTGGCGGTCTCGGCCAGCAATGTCGACAATTGCGCCGGATTCAAGAACCAGATGCACAGCCAGATCGGCGGCGTATCGGCCCAGGTCGATTTGGACCTGGGCGCAACAGCGCTCACCTCGGTCACGTCATACCGGCGGTCAACCGCCTGGTCGGTGGCCAACGTCATTGGCGTGGCGCCCGACATTGCCCGCAACTATCTGCAAAGCTGCGATTTTGTCACCTGCTCGCCGGTGGTCTCGCTCACCAGCGGCAGCGAGGCCGACCCCGAGCGCACCCGACGCACGCTGTTCACCCAGGAACTGCGCCTTGCCTCGCAAGGGGCAACAGCGATCGAATGGGTGGCCGGGCTCTTCTATCAGCGCGCCAGCTTCTTCAATCGCAAGCCCAGCAAGCTGATCGCGCATCCGGCCTTTCTGGGGGTGGATGTCACGCTGGCCGACGCACTGGGCGTGTCGGCCGCGCGCAACGAGGATTACGCCGCTTTTGGCAACGCGACCTATCACATCACCGCCAACACCCGGCTGATCGCGGGCGCCCGCTACACCCATTCCAGGGTGTCGGAGTCCATCTCCGACCCTGTGAACACAGGCGTGAGCGACACCTATGCCGCAAGCGTGAGCGCCAATGCGCTCACCTGGCGCGCGGGGGTCCAGCATGATCTGGCGCGCCACACGATGGCCTATGCCACCATTTCAACCGGCTACAAGGCGCCCCAGATCAACGACGCGCTCTCGACCACCGATCGCACACTCGACGCCATCGCGGCAGAACGGCCTACCAACTACGAAATCGGCATAAAGCACAGCATGCTGGGCAACCGGCTGAACATCAGCGCCGATGTGTTTTACACCCGCTTGCGCAATTTCCAGACGCAATCCTGCGTTTCGGCAACCAGCGGCATCCTGTGCTCGAACATCGCCGTGCCTCACCTCGAAAGCCGGGGCATCGAATGGGAACTGTTCGGCCGCCCGGTCAAGGGCATGTCGGTCAGCCTCTCGGGGATCTACAACATAGCCAAATATCCCTCCGGCTTCCTGGGCGCCGACCAGAGCGACCTTTCGGGCAGGCAGCTCAACTATGCGCCCCGGTTCAAGACCACGCTCTCGATCGAGCAGCAATTCCCCTTGCGCGATACGTTGGCGCTCACGGTTGGCGGCGATGTCACCATCCGCACGAAACAGTCGATGTATCTCTCGGCCGACCCCATTTACGTGGTGCCCGGTCAGGCACTGGTCAACGCCCGCATCGGCCTTAACGGGGGCGATAAATGGTCGCTTGCGCTGTTTGCGCGCAACCTGACCAACCGGATCTATCCCACCCAGCTTTATCCCACTTCGGCCTTTGCGCAGGGTGGGCTGTGGCAGGTGCTCGACCCCAATTCGCAGCGGACGGTGGGCCTGCAATTCAACCTCAACTTCTGACGGATGGGGGGCGCACGGCCAGAATGGCCAGCCCCGCATCTCATCACGCCTCACGACCAGGAAGGCAGGATTATGTCGATGTTCAAACACTTTGGATTGGCCCTGTTGGCTGCGGCCATCAGCACCCCGGCCATGGCCGGCCCCGTGGTGCAGCTCGCGCAGGGCAAGGCCGAGGGCGTGATCGAGAACGGCGTGGAAGCCTATCTGGCGCTGCCCTATGCGCAGCCGCCCGAGGGCGAGCGCCGCTGGCGCGCGCCCCTGCCCGCCAAGCCCTGGGCGGGCGTGAGGGACGCCGCCCATTTTGGCCCGGCCTGCTATCAGGCAGATGGCGGTTCGGGCTGGGGTCCGTACACGGCCGAATTCATCGCCCCCCCGCCTTTTTCCGAGGACTGCCTGACCGCCAACATCTGGAAACCGGCAGGCAAGACCGGCAAGCTGCCGGTTCTGGTTTTCATCCACGGCGGCGGATTTGGCGGCGGAGGCGCGACCGTACCGATCTATGACGGCGCCGCTTTGGCCAGGCGCGGCATCCTTGTCGTGACCATTCAGTATCGCGTGGGGGTGTTCGGCTTTCTGGCCCACCCTGCCCTCAGCGCGCAATCCCGGCTGCATTCCTCGGGCAATTACGGGCTGCTCGACCAGATCGAGGCGCTCAAATGGATAAAGGCCAATATCGCCCGCTTTGGCGGCGATGCGGCCAATATCACCATCTCGGGCGAGTCGGCTGGGGCTGCATCCGTGTCGCATCTCATCGTCTCGCCGCTGGCCAAGGGCCTGTTCGCCAAAGCCATTGCGTTCAGCGGGGCCAGCATGGGCGTAACCGTGCCATCGCTGCGCGAAGGCGAGGCGGTGGGGCTGAAGCTGGCGCAGGACATGGGCCGCACCACCGTTGAACAATTGCGCGCCGCCCCCGCCGCCGAACTGGTGGCCCGCACCCGCGCCATGCCCGACGCCAGCGGCAAGGCCCCGCCCCTGCTCTATGTGCCCCATGTTGATGGCTCGGTGGTGCGATATGACCCCACCATTGGCGACAGGCCGATTGCCAGCAAAGTGCCGGTCATGACCGGCTACAATGCCGCCGAAATGGTCGACTTCTCGATCGACACGCCCGCCAGGTTCGAGCAGGCCTTGCGCGCGCGCTATGGCGCCTTTGCCGATCGGCTGCTGGGGCTTTACCCCCATGCCACGCCGGCGCAGGCCAGCGCCTCCAACCTGCTGCTTGCGCGCGACCGCTACATGTCGGGCGCGCTCATCTGGGCCAAGGCGCGCAAAAGGGTGAGCGGGCAAACGGTTTTCGCCTACTTGTACGACCACCCTTATCCCGCCGCGCCCGCAGGGCAGCCCTTTGGCGCGTTCCACACATCCCAGATCCCCTATATCTTCGGCAATCTGGGCCTTGGCGGGCGGCAGTTCTCGGCAAAAGACACGCAGGTCAGCCGCCAGTGGCAGGACCTGATACTGGCCTTCATGCGCAAGGGCACGCCTGCAGGGCCCGATGGCATCTGGCCTGCCGCCACGCCCGGCCCCGACACCAAGGCGATGATTATCGGCGACCACCCCGGCTTCGCCCCTGTCGTTTCCTCGCCCGAGCGCTTTGCCGCATTCAGGGATTATGCCCGGCAGGGCGGCAATCTGGGCCTGATGTAAGGCCGTAAGCATGGCAATGGGACGCCCTGTGGCCAAGGCTGCAGGGCGATCCGACAGCTGGTGATGATGGCGGCGGCCCGTTCCAACCGGCTTTCACAAGCCAAGAGGAATGCCGCGCCGTTCAACAAAAATTAGCGGTCCCGCACACATAAGCCGGCTGGATATATCCCTGCAAAAGCCGCAAAGCTGACACATGCCCCCCATGCTGCCGAAATGCACCAAAACGCTGCTTTTGCCAGCATTTGCCATCCTTGTATTCGCCGTGGCCACAAGGCTGTCAGCCATCGGCGACTGGGCCTATTTCAACGACGAGACCTTCTATTTCCTGGCCGCGCAGAAAATGCACCACGGCGCCTGGCTTTATGCCGATGTGTGGGATCGCAAGGGGCCGGGCTTGTTTGCGACATACTGGCTGGCAACGGCCCTGTGGCCCACCCTGGCCGCATGCCGCCTGATGGCCCTGGCGTTCGCCGCGGCCACGGCCCTTGTCATCACCCGCATCGCCCAGCGCTGGACGACGCCGCTGGGGGCCTTGAGCGCGGGCCTGCTGTATCTGGCCGTCATTCCCATGTTTGTT
>DATMUT010000359.1:0-5862 GCA_035563755.1 Novosphingobium sp. | reverse complement strand
GATGGCCCCACATCGAGGATCATCTCGTCGGCGGCCACCTCGTGCACGTTGCAGGTGCGCAAAGACGGCGGGTTGGCGGCAAACTCCTTCGAGACCACCACCTCGTAAGGCAGGTGTACGGTGCAGCCGGCAGCGTCGGCGGCATCCATGATCTCTTCGGCGGTCGCGGCCAGGTCGTGCTCGCACAGCGACTTGCCCACATCCACGCCGCGCGCGGCCAGGAAGGTGTTGGCCATGCCGCCACCGATGATGAGGTGATCGACCTTGGTGACGAGGTGCTTCAAGACATCGAGCTTGCTCGACACCTTGGCCCCGCCCACGACGGCCGCCACCGGGCGCACCGGATTGCCCAGCGCGTTCTCCAGCGCCTCCAGCTCGGCCTGCATGCTGCGGCCGGCATAGGCGGGCAGCACATGGGCCAACCCTTCCGTGCTGGCATGCGCGCGGTGCGCGGCCGAGAAGGCGTCGTTCACATAGAAGTCGCCATTGGCGGCAATCGCCTTGACCAGCTCGGGATCGTTCTTTTCCTCACCCGGCCAGAAGCGGGTGTTTTCCAGCAGGGCGATGTCGCCGTTGCCCAGAATGCCCACGGCCTGCTTGACGATGTCGCCGGCCACCTCGGGCACGAACATCACTTCGCGGCCCAGCACCTTCTCGACCGCGCCCAGCACCAGGCTGAGCGACTGGTCGGCCGCGCGGTTGCCCTTGGGGCGGCCGAAGTGGGCCAGCAGCAGCACCTTGGCGCCCTTGCCTGCCAGTTCCAGAATGGTGGGCGCAACCGCGCGCACGCGCGTGTCCTCGGTCACGGCGCCATCCTGCATCGGCAGGTTGAAATCCACACGGACGAGCGCGACCTTGCCGGTCACATCGCCCAGATCGTCGAGCTTGCGAAAAGCCATCAAAAACCCCCTCTCCGCCAGAGGCGCGGAGACATCAAATCCACAGCCGAAAAGGGCGGAAGGTTTCCCCTCCGCCCCGTTGGTTCCTTAAAGGAACTTGGCCATTGCGCCGGCCGTGTCGAGCATGCGGTTCGAGAAACCCCACTCGTTGTCGTACCAGCTCAGGACGCGGACCAGCTTGCCGTCGATGACAGCCGTTTCCAGGCTGTCGATGGTCGAGCTGTGCGGATCGTGGTTGAAGTCGATCGAGACCAGCGGCTCCTCGGTGTAGCCCAGCACGCCCTTGAGCGGACCTTCGGCCGCAGCCTTGAGCAGCGCGTTCACTTCCTCGATGGTCGTGTCGCGCTTGGGCTGGAAGGTCAGGTCCACCACCGAGACGTTGGGGGTCGGCACGCGGATCGAGGAACCGTCGAGCTTGCCCTTGAGGTCAGGCAGAACCTCGCCCACAGCCACGGCAGCGCCGGTGCTGGTGGGGATCATGTTCATCGCGGCGGCGCGGGCGCGGCGCGGATCCTTGTGGATCTGGTCCAGGATCTTCTGATCGTTGGTGTACGAGTGGATCGTGGTCATCAGGCCACGCTCGATACCGATCGACTCATGCAGAACCTTGGCGAAGGGCGCCAGGCAGTTCGTGGTGCACGAAGCGTTCGACACGATCAGGTCGTCAGCGGTCAGCGTTTCGTGGTTCACGCCGAACACGACGGTCTTGTCCACGCCCTTGGCCGGCGCCGAGATCAGCACGCGCTTGGCGCCCGCCTCAAGGTGCTTCTGGCCGCCAGCGCGGTCGACGAAGAAGCCGGTGCACTCGAGCGCGATGTCGATGCCGTTGGCCGCGTGCGGCAGGTTGGCCGGGTCCTTCTCGGCCGTCACCTGAATGCGCTTGCCGTTGATGATGAGGTCGCTGCCGTCCACTTCAACGGTGCCGTTGAAGGGGCCGTGCACGCTGTCATTGCGGAACAGGCGGGCATTGGCCTTGGCATCGGCCAGATCGTTGATCGAGACCAGCTCCAGCCCGCAGTCGGGACGCTCCAGAATGGCGCGGGCGACATTGCGCCCGATGCGACCGAAACCGTTGATCGCAACCTTCACAGCCATGATGTTCCTCCTCTTTATGTTCAGAGCGCCGACAGGATCTGCGGCACAATCTTTTCAGCGGTAAGACCGAAATAGTCGTACAGTGCTTCGATGGGCGCCGAGGCGCCAAAGGTGTTGATGCCGAAGTTCAGGCCGCCGGCACCCGTGATGACCTGCCAGCCCAGCGTCACGCCCGCCTCGATCGAGACCTTGAGCACGCCCTCGGGCAGCAGGTCGGCGCGATAGGCGCTGTCCTGCGCCAGGAAGCGCGACATCGAAGGCATCGAGACGACATCGGCGCCGATGCCCTTCTCTTCCAGCGCCGCGCGCACGGCGGCGGCGATCTCAACCTCGCTGCCGGTGGCCACGATCACCACCTTGCGCTCGGCCTCTGCCGCCTGCAGGCGATAGGCGCCCTTGGCCGAAAGCATGTCGCCCGACTTGCGCAGCTGCGGCAGGTTCTGCCGGGTCAGCGCCAGCACGCTCGGCGTGCCCTCGTTCTGCACCGCCAGCATCCAGCATTCGGCGGTCTCGATCACGTCGGCGGGGCGGAACACTTCCAGGTTCGGGATCATGCGCAGGCTCATCACATGCTCGATCGGCTGGTGGGTGGGGCCGTCCTCACCCAGGCCGATGCTGTCGTGGGTCAGCACATAGACGACTTTCGCCTGCTGGATAGCCGACATACGAATGGCATTGCGGCAATAATCCGAAAACACCAGGAACGTGCCGCCATAAGGCAGGATGCCGCCATGCAGCGCCATGCCGTTCATCGCTGCGGCCATGCCGAATTCGCGGATGCCGTAATAGACGTAGCGGCCGGCATAATCCTCGGGCGACAGCGGGCCGGTCGACTTGGTCTTGGTGTTGTTCGAACCGGTCAGGTCAGCCGAGCCGCCGACCATCTCGGGCACAACCGCCGTCAGCGCGCCCAGCGCCAGCTCGCTGGCCTTGCGGGTGGCGACCTTCTGGTTGCCTTCCAGCCAGTCGGCAAAGGTCTTCTCGGCCTCGGCCAGCGAGGGCAGTTGCCCGGCCATGCGGCGGGTCAGCTCGGCGCCCTCGGGATTGGCAGCGACGCGCGCGGCCCATTCACCGGCCAGCGCCGCGCCCTTGGCGCCCAGCGAGCGCCAGTCGGCCAGCACGTCGGCGGGCAGTTCGAAGGGCGGCAGGGTCCAGTTCAGCTCGACGCGCGCGGCGGCGACCTCGTCGGTGCCCAGCGCGCTGCCGTGGACGTTGTGGCCGCCCTGCTTGTTGGGCGCGCCCTTGCCGATGATCGTGCGGCAGGCGATCAGCGACGGCTTGTCGCTGGCCAGCGCCTCGTCGATGGCGCGGGCGATGTCGGCATAGTCATGGCCGTCGCAGGCCACGGTGTGCCAGCCGGTCGCCTCGTAGCGGGCGCGGATGTCCTCGCTCGTCGACAGGTCGGTGTCGCCATCGATGGTGATGCGGTTATCGTCCCACAGCACGATCAGGCGATCGAGCTTGAGGTGGCCAGCCAGGCCGATCGCCTCGTGGTTGATGCCCTCCATCAGGCAGCCATCGCCCGCGATCACCCAGGTGCGGTGGTCGACCAGGTCATCGCCAAAGGTCGCGTTCAGGTGCCGCTCGCCCAGCGCCATGCCGACCGCCATGGCCAGGCCCTGGCCCAGCGGGCCGGTGGTGCACTCCACGCCCGGCAGCTCGAAATTCTCGGGGTGGCCGGCGCAGGGGCTGTGCAGCTGGCGGAAGTTGCGGATGTCGTCCATCGTCGGCTGGGCATAGCCGGTCAGGTGCAGCAGCGAATAGAGCAGCATCGAGCCATGGCCCGCCGACAGCACGAAACGGTCGCGGTCGGCCCACTTGGGCTGGGCCGGATCGAACTTGAGATACTGCGACCACAGCACGGTGGCGACATCGGCCATGCCCATCGGCATGCCGGGGTGGCCGCTGTTGGCGGCCTGCACCGCATCCATCGACAGGACCCGGATGGCGTTGGCCATGGGGGTGAGACGGTCGGGGGCGAAAGTCATGGGCAGGGCCGCTCCTGATTGGTCGAGTATGATTTGAGAGTTGCGATTCGCGCGGTTTCCTTTGGGGATGGTGTGCACGCGCGTCAACCTTTGCGCCGCGCCCAAAACGCCCCGACGCGCTGCCTGCCGCGTCGCCGATGCCGCCGGCAAAACCCATGACTACGCTGTCGCCGCGCGCCCTGCCCGCAACGCCGCCGGCAAACGCAGGCGCTGGCACTGGTGTGGCAAGGTTAACACCCCACACCGGAAAAAAGGCAGAAACAGATCCACTTCGAGACAAAAGCGACACAAATATCGTGCATGCGCCCTTTGCACTGCAGCATAGGTTACGCTACACCTCTGCCTCATGGATAGGTATGCTGGTGAGGCCCCCGAGGGGTCGGGCGCCTGCGAGGGGGCGCTGGAAAGAATTGACGCCGCTCTGGCCCGCTTCGACGCGGCGCTGGCTCGGCAGGCGCAGTCGCGCCTTGGCATGGCCGCCGAAGCGGTCGCGCTCGAGGTGCGCAACGAGCGCTTGCGCGAAGCGGTCGACAACGCCCTGCGCGATATCGACCGGCTGATCGGGCAACACGCCCCGATAACCCCGGCCCCGTTCCAGCAATGACCGGCCCCGACCGCCCCCTTTCCGGCCGAGCAGGCACGCCCGCGTCCGGAAGGCGGCAACCCAACCCCAGCGGCGGCCAAGATCGTTAACAGCCCCCCGCCCCATGCCGCAGGAGCCGCGATGCCCCCGATCACGGAAACCTATCGCCCGAGCGCCGCTGATCACTCAAGCCTGCAAGGCACACGCGCATGAGCAATGTGCGCCTGTGGATCGGCGGCCGCGAATATGCCGTTGCCTGCGCCGCCGGAGAGGAAGCGCATGTAGCCCAGCTGGGCGTGATGATCGACGAGAAGCTCGACGAACTGCCGCAGGCTGTGGCTCACAGCGAGGTGCGCTCGCTGCTGTTTGCCGCGCTGTTGCTGGCAGACGAGATCGTCGAACTGCGCGGCACGATCGAGGATACCGCCAAGGCCGGCACCGACCCGGCGCTGGCCGAAAGGCTGGTGGCCATTGCCGAGCGGCTCGAAGTGCTCGCCACCCAGATCGACGCCACCCCCTGAGGCGGGCACAAAGCGGCATTACCCCTTGTAGAGATGCCCGCCAGCGCCTAAATCATGCGTGACGGGTACTGCCCGGTGCGAGCTGTTTGAATATCCCTGAGGCTATAAGCAATCCTAGGGGGCTGTCCCTGCCCTGGCCCTGGCCAACGGTACATGGTCCCCACCTGACGTGTAGGCGTCGGTGGATTTCCCGGCACACGGCCCATGGTGGTCCCGTCACCCATCTCTTTCTGCGCCTGAAACGGAGCCTGTCGCGCGGTGCAAGCCAAAACCTCTTTGCGCGCGGCGATGCGCCGTGCCCGCCGCGATCATGTTGCAGCCCTGCCCGCCTCGACGCGGGCGCTGGTGTTCATGCGCCCGCCCGGCGCCGTTGCGGCGCTGGCCCCCGAAGGCAGCGCGGTCGCGCTCTATCACGCCGTTGGCGACGAGGCGCCCACGCGCGCCTACGCCAAATGGCTGGCCGAGAACGGGCGCACGATCGCCCTGCCGTGGTTCGCCACGCGCGAGGCGCCGATGCAGTTCCGCGCCTGGCTCGACCCTTTTGACGACGACGGGCTGGAGGTTGGCCCCTGGGGCGCGCTGCAGCCGGATACCGATGCCCCCTTGGTCGCGCCCGATGTGGCCTTTGTGCCGCTGGTCGCCTTTACCGCGACGGGCGAAAGGCTGGGCCAGGGCGGCGGCCATTACGACCGCTGGCTGGCGGCGCATCCTGACGTGACGGCGCTGGGGCTGGCCTGGGATTGCCAGCTGGTCGACAACCTCCCCGTCGAAGCGCA
>DATMUT010000358.1:0-3669 GCA_035563755.1 Novosphingobium sp. | reverse complement strand
CAGAGGGCGGGGCCAGAGGGCGGGGCCGCGCGCCGGGCTGGCCCCGCAGCCCCGCCACATGGCCCTAGAACCGGTAGCTGATCTCGGCGGTGAGGGTGCGCGGCAGCATGGGTTGGCGGCTGTAGGCGCCCATGAAGCTGAAATTCAGCCCGTTTTGCCACTGGAAGCGGTTGGCCAGATTGCGGCCCGTCAGGCTCAGTTTCCAGCCGTCGTTGCGCAGCAGCGAGATCTCGGCGTTGATCTCGCGCACGGTCGAGGTCTGGGTGATGAGCGTGTGATCGAGGTCGCCATAGGTCCAGTCGCGCACCACGAAATCGCCGCCAAAGCGCAGCGAATAGGCGCTGCCGGGCGCCAGCACGGTTTCGTAGCGAAAGCCTGCCGAGCCGGAATAGCGCGGAATGCTGATGGGTTTGGAAATTTCGGCGCCGGGCACATACTGGAACTTGCTGGCATGCTGGACGCCGCCGTTCAGATAGATGTCGAGGCCGGCTGCCGGCTTGACGCTGGCCTCGACCTCAAGACCCACTACCCGGTAGCTCAGCCCGTTGAAATTGACCGAGATGGCCGTGCCGTCGATGAAGCGGCCGACCAGCAGGTGGTCGAAATCATTCATGAAGGCGGCCAGGTTGAGCCGCACCCGCCGCCCGGCAAATTCGTTCTTCATGCCCACTTCATAGGCCCACACCCATTCCGGACCATAGGGCGTCTCGCCCACCTCGCGGCTGTCGGCCGCCGAGGTGTAGCCGCCAGCGCGAAAACCGCGCGAGACAGAGCCATAGAAGAAGATATCGCGCGAGGCTTTGTAGTTGATGCCGAATTTGGGCGTGAAGGCGTTGTAGGACGATTTGCTGGCATAGGTGCTGGCCGCATCAGGCGCGAAATAGCCCGAGATTTCCTTGGTTTCGTGCGTGTATCGCCCGCCCACCGTCACCTCCAGCCCCTCGAGCGGCTTGTAGCCCAGCTGGGCATAGGCGGCGTAGCTATGGGCGATGTTGCGATAGTATTTTTCCGAGATGGTGGTGTAGGCGTCGGGTGTGGTCGTGTCGGTGTCCCAGTAGTTGTACATCTTGTCGTTGAAGAACTGGCGCGTCGTTTCGGTGAAGTAGAAAAGCCCGCCGATCCAGCTCAGCCTGTCGTGCAGCGCATTGCCGTAGACCTGCAGTTCCTCGGTAAACTGATGCTGCCAGATGCGGCTGCGGCGCTCGTAACCCAGCGTGTACTGGCCGAACTTGTCGGTCGTGCCGCCGGTCAGGTCTACGTCCCAATAGTCCTTCACCTTGGAATAGCCGGTGATGCTCTTGACCGTGGCCGCGCCCAGCTTTGCCACCACATGCGCGCTAAAGCCCAGCGTGTCGGTATAGCCGCCCTGCGGCGCGGTGGTGGCCGTGTCGCGGCCATTGCCCGTTAGCGGCGTAACCATGTCGGCCTTGTAGGGCGAGGTGACGAAGCCGTCGTTCTTGTTGTGGGTGAAGCTGGCACCCAGCACGATGTCCCACACGTCCGACCCGTAATAGTGCAGCTTGCCGCGCAGGCCCCAGAAATCGCGCTTGTCGATGTCCTGCCCGGTGGCGGCATTATGCATGTAGCCCTGGCCCTGCGTGCGCCACACGCCCGAGATCGAGGCGGCCAGCGTATTGGCGATGATCGGTCCGCCAATCGCCGCCTTGGCGCCGAATGTCTCGTAATTCCCGCCGCTGACTGCCACGCTGCCATAGGTCTTGTCGCCCGGCGTCTGCGTGATGACATTGACCGCGCCCACCATCGAATTGCGCCCGAACAGCGTGCCCTGCGGCCCGCGCAGCACCTCGACCCGCTCGATGTCGGCCAGTTCGGAATTCACCGCCGAGGGGCGAGCCTGATAGACATCGTCGAAATAGAACGACACCGGTTGTTCGGTGGTGCCAAAGCCGCCCGAATTGTCGCCGCGCCCGCGCATGCTCAGCGATATGGTCGAACTGTTGGCGATACCGGGCTGCATGTAGAAATTGGGCACTTGCGCCGCCACCTGATCGACGCGGGCTATGCCGTATTTGGCCAGCTCCGGCCCGCCCAGCGCGGTGACCGACACCGGCGTTGTCTGCAGCGAGCTCGACCGGCGCGTGGCGGTCACGGTAATCTCGCCCAGTCGGTCAGGCGCGGCCTCGGCCTTGGCGGTTGCCGGGTCTTCAGGGGTTGCCGGCTCGCGCGCCCACGCCTGGCCAGGCAATGCCCCCGCCGGAATGATGAAAGCCAGCGAGCACAGCAGAACGTGTCTGAATGTCATAGGTCCTCCTCAGGTCATGGTGAGTCAGGACATCGCTCTTCCCCGTATCTGTTTTTTCATTGTGCAGGCGCCTGCCTGCCTATTGCGCGGCCAGCTCTGCCTCGGCAGGCGCCGAACGCATGGCGCGCTCGCCGCGCTCGAACCGGCCCAGCACCAGCCCGCTCGCCACCTTGAGCAGGCAGGGAAAGGCCGCGCTGACGATGAGGATGGCCAGCGGCACGCCTTGCGGCTGATCGCGCAAGGGGGCACCCTGCACGAAATGCGCCAGCGACAGCGCTACGGCCACCAGAAACCCGCCAATCGCCAGCGTCGCCTTTTCCATGGCGGTATAGGCCGCCACGAACAGGCCCTTGCGCTGGCTGTCAGGCCCGTCGAGCGCGATGGCTTCGATGAGCGCGGCAAAGGAGAGGAGGGTAAAGCCGCTGGTGGCAGCCCCGCTGAGCGTGCCGTATGCCACATAGGCCCAGCGCATGTCGGGCGGAACGAAAGCCATGGCCCCGGCCACCCCCGCCGCAAAGAACGAGGCCACCCGATAGGCCGGCACCGTGCCCATGCGCCGCGCCAGCCCTACCCAAAAGGGCTGCGCCAGCCCCGATCCGATGATCGCCCCCACGATCGACACGCCCATCACATCCATGGGCAAGTGCATGATGTAGATGAGGAAATAGAGCCCGCCGCCTTGATTGACGCCAAACCCCAGCAGTTGCAGCGTGGCCGCCACAAACACGATACGAAACGGCCTGTGGGCAAAGGTCTCGCGCATCTGGCGCCAGATGGGGCCGGTGCTGGCCTGCTCGGCCGGGCGGATCTGGCGCACGGGCACCAGCACGGCCGTGGCCAGCGTGGTGACCAGCATGATCGCCCCCACGATCCATGCCATCTTGCCATAGGCCGCCTTGCCTGCGCCAAAATGCGCCACCAGCCAGGGCGCCAGCGACAGGCCCGCAAACACGCCCACAAGGCAGAAGTATTGCTTGTAGGACAGGGCCGTGGTGCGCTGGTGCGGCTCGTCGCCCAGTTCGGCGGCTACGGTCAGGTAAGGCACCGAATACATCGAATAGCCCGTGGCCATGAGCATGTAGAGCAGGCCCACAACCACCGCCGCCCCCACCTGCGAAGCCGGCACCGGCATGTTGAACAGCGCCACGAACATGGCCGTGCCCACCAGCGCGCCGGCCAGCAGCCAGGGCTTGCGCCCGCCCCAGCGCGTATGCGTGCGGTCCGACAGATAGCCCACCAGCGGGTCGGCCACGATCACCCAGATCTTGGGCAGCAGGATGGCAAGGCCGGCATAGGCCGGCGCCACCAGCAGCGCGTTGGTCATGTAGAACAGCAGCATGGCGGTTGGCACATCGCGCATGATCTGGTTGCCCACCATGCCCACGCCATAGCTCAGATATTCGCGC
>DATMUT010000357.1:0-13883 GCA_035563755.1 Novosphingobium sp. | reverse complement strand
GCCGCCGCCCAGAACCTGCGCAAGCTCGCCAAGATCAGCCTCGCCAGGCAGATGGCGATGGCATGAGGTTAGGCACCTCCGCTCAGACGCTTCAATCGGGTGCCTCAGTTTCCGCCAAGAAGCGACTTTTTCAACGACATCTTACGTTATTTGAACTTGACGCGACGTTCGACCCAAGCGGAAAAATTATCGGAAAAAGCGGTTTGAATGGCGGTCGATGCCTCAGCAATCTTGTCCTCCGATTGCGCCGGAAAAGCATCTGGCTTGAGGACGCCATTTTCACCGTCGTAAAGGCCGCTTTCCGATAGATTTTTGTCGAAGGTGCGATAGACGAAGGCTGACAGGAGCTTGAAGCTATTACCCCCTTTTTTAATGGTGATCGAGGAAACGATAAGTTCGCGATAGCAAGTGTTAACTGTGGTTGGGGTGGTGACTGCGATAGGGGCGCCTTTGTGAATCGCAGCCCAATATTGCTTGTAAATTTTGGCCTGTTCAGGTTCTTTAGGCGTCTCCCCAAAGGGGGCAGGCAGGACACCTTCCTGAATGATCTTCGTGTTGGCGGGCAACTTCAGCGTGGCAAGTATATTCGCCTTTTCCAGCGCTTTGGTCTGTTCATCCGGTGCTAAATAGCTTGGTAATTGCGCCAAGGCCTCGGCGCGTGGCTTGTCTTTGGCGAGATGCGCGTTCTGTGAGGAAACGATGCTGGAAACGACAGCATTAGCTATGACATTAGTAAGCAGTCCGCCAACATACACGCCTGAGTCGCGATGATAAGAGTCGTCAAAGATTTCCTTCGTTGGGAAAACGTGCAACTCGCAAGAGGGAGCGATAGTGATTGGACTAGCCGAGGTTGTGGCTGAAATCTGATCGCCGGCGGTATTCGCATCGGCGGTAAATTGCATAAACCCTGCCAGTGTCATGGCAGAGATCAGCGCTCTCATTGTCATCTTGCTTCCTTCAGCCCACAGCTACTTCACTTTTTGATCGCTAGCAATTTTTCAGGATTATTGAAAGCCTGAAGCCAAGTTCGCGGCGCTCCCCACAACGGCCAAACCAGTGCCAGATAGCACTCTGCACAGCAAAATGGGGGGATTTTGCCACTCGATCAGGGCTGTGAATTTGCTTGTAAATTCTGTCGGAACAAGAGGATCCGCCCCATAAGGGTTGACCGCTTACAGCAACTTTCCGACAACGCGCAAATATCGCCGAAATACGCGATGTCACCCGGCCATTGTAAAAATTGAACATGACAAATTTCAGCGTGAATTGGCATTGCCATCACCGCACTGGAACATCGCAAACGGGTCGGGATTTGCCGGTGCTGGATCACCGACGTTGCCGCTCTCAAACACGACGCTCATGCCCCCCCGATCGGGGCGACCGCACCTGTCATTCATTCACAGCCCTCGCGGCGTACTGAAATGCTGTGTCTGGGACTTTTCTTCCGGTTTGAGCCGCTACCAGGAACGCCCGGTTAGGCCATCATCGGTCATTCGTAGATCTGCTTAAGCACGGCTTTCTCGCCTCGGGGAAGTCCGCAACGTCGACAATAGTGCTGGCGCTTACGTTGATCACGGCGAACTGTTCTCCCGTGATGGGCAAAGGTGATGGGGCGTGGCGCCGGTGGGTGGTGATGCACGTGAGGACGCTCGCCACGACCAGCACGAACTCGACAACCTCGAGCGGCAGCGGCAGTCGTCGCTCCCATGCAAAGCCGTAAAGGAGCGCGAACAGCGTCTCAAAGAGGATCATTTGACCAACCATCGTCAGCGGCAGCAACCGGCTCATCCGGTTCCACAATGCGTTGCCGAGGATTGAGGCGGCGACCGCGACCGCAATTGACACGGTGCCGAAATGCAACCAGGCCCCGATCGCATGGCGGAGCGGCTCGACAACTACTGTCACCGGGATCAGCGCCACGGCCTGGGCGCCAGTGACGACGCCGGTCAACAGGTTCCAGTCGTGGGCCGACACGCGATTGAGGCGCTTGAGCGCGCGTGCGTTGCCGACTGCGTAAGCGGTCCAGGCAAAAAGCGCGCCAATCGCGCAGGCGAAGCCGAACAGCTCTCGCCCGGCGTCGCTGCGATGGAAGATGCCGGCGTCATTGCCCGCAATATCGCGCTCGTCGACACGGCGGCGGTTGGTATGTCGATCACCGCCATCGTCGAGGTTTATCTGACGGACGAGCGATCGGCGACGGTTGATGCAGCCAAGGCGCTATTCCGCGACGCGCCGGAGGTCCAGCAATGCTACTACGTTACCGGCGGGACCAGCTTCGTGCTGATCGTTGTTGCGCCCGACATGGTTGCCTATGAAGCGATTACGCGGCGGCTTTTCGCGCAAAACGATGCCGTGGAAAGCTTCCGCAGCCTGATTGCGCTTGATAGGGTGAAGGCAGGCGCTGAAATCGTGGTGCCGTAAGCGTGAGCGGCAGCTTCCGTCAGGACCGGACGGTCTGGCAGCGAGCCTTCGTTCATGCCGCACTCCCGAACTGAAACCTCGGGTGGACTTGGTACGGTTCACATCTCCACGGCCCACCGAACCATCAACTGTACCGGTGAAATCGCTTAGAACATCCGGTTGTCAAGCAGCCAGCGCACAGCGTCGCGCTCCTCTTGATCGAGGGCTCGCCCGGCTGAACGCTCAAGTTCTGACAGTAAATTCGCGCCATTATCCCATTGCTCAAGAGCCTTCAGGTTTTGAGCTGCCGCCACACTGCCAATCGAGGCCGGCACACGATCCCCCCGCGTCCAGATCGCAGCGTCATTGCGCAATATGGTCAGCACCTGCTGGTTCTCGCGCTTAAGGGCCAGTTGCATGTTATTGCCGGCGAGGATCGGCTCGAGATCGCGCGCATTGCCCGAAGCGAGCCACGCATCGCGCGCTCCAGCGAATTGCACATGGGCATGATCAACATCGATCTGGATCAGATAAGGCCGCCCCCCGGCGCTTTTGAGGCTCAGCGAAAAGCGGACGCTGCCACTGGGCCGTTCCTTGAGAATGATGCCGATGGCCGCCAGATCGGTCTTGAGCATCGGGTCGTTGAGCATTGCCTTGAGCCAGTCGCGCCGCACCGTGGCAAATCGCGATCGCAGGCTTTTGCTGAGCTCCTCGGTCAATTGCGACACCTGTGATGACAAGGCACTGGCTTCCTGACGCAATGCCTTCAACGCGGCTGGGGCGAGTTTTCCCTCCTCCGCTACAATCTTCTGCGCCAAAACCGTTTGCCTGGCTCTCAACTCAAGGATGATGGCGCGCTTGCTCTGGTTGGCTTCAGCAAAGGCCCTCGCCTGCATGGCGATCTTCTGCGAGCTGGCGACCTGCTCCCATTTGGCCATCATGCGGGCGAACATCTCTTGAGCATTCGTTGCCGCCGCCCGGATGGCGCCATAGCGTCGCTTTACGTCGGATCTGGCATCATCTGCGGCCGCGGCGGTCATCTGCGGTTTCCGATCAATGTCAGCGAGTGCCATGCGCTCTGCCTGATCGATGGACGCTGTCATGGCCTTTTGCTCCGGCGCAACCCTGCCGAAAATCGCCTCCACGGTCGGGCTGGCTCGTTCCAGCGCTTTGCCTGCTGCTTTGCCTGCTGCATTGCTCAGCGCCTTGCCTGCGCCTTCCCGCGCCTGGAGCATGCGTTCGAGCAGGTCCGTTTCTTTCAACAGATCGCTCAGATGCATGGCCGCGCTCGAGCCTTGCGCCCTGCCCGCGAGGAGCAGGTCCATTATATTTTTCATCAATTTGGCCTGGGCGAGGTTGTCACGCTTCATCGCGTCGACCAGCCTGCCGTTGCTTCCTTTGGCCGTCTTGGGCCGGAACAGATTGGCCCCAGCACTCACGGCCATGTCCCTTGCCACGCCGGCCTTAGCGGCAACGAGCGCCTTAACGCGCGGCGCCATCGGAAGCCTGCATGACATAGGCCATGAGCATTTCGCCTTGGCCCCCGAGAAACTCTATGCAGGCGATAGCGTCGAACAGCTTCCCCAGCATACCCTGCGTGATAACATCCTGCGCAATGGTGAACCCTGCTTTGATGACCAGTCCGATCACTTCGGCGACCGCAGGCTGGGCCCAGATCTGAGAGCCGATTTCATCCACCACCAGCTTGGCGTTCTCCTGCCGGTCCAGCCATCCAGCAATATTCTTGGACGCGGCTTCAGCCACGAACAAGGCATCGCAAATTCCCGCCGCAGCCAACAGCGATCCTCCTCCTGTGAAAGGCGCGGCCAAAAGCCCTACGACTGTCAGCCCGGCAACGATCGTGACGCGCGTTTCGGCCATCTCCCTGGCGTCCACTTCAAAGGCCCGAACCATCTCGACCCGAGCCCGCCCTGCGAACGTGCCTTGCCGGGTGCTGCTGTCGAGGAGTGCCCTGTCCTCCTCGGACTCGAAAATGGCGAGCAAATGCTCAACCGGCCCTTCGCCAAGATTGGCGAAAGGTGGCTCCTGCGCGTTGATGTGGGCCGCTACCGACGACATCCGAGCGTGATAGGGTGCCTGTAACCAGGGCGAGAAATTAGGGTTGGCAGAGGCTTTCCCGGGGTCATCGTTCCGAGTTCGGCGAGCCTTTTCAATGACCCGCATTGCTGCGGTTTGCCCGACCCCATCCTCGGGGCGAGCCATGGCCTGATCACTGGCAAAGAGGCGGGCCGCCTGCAGCTCCCTTTGTTTGCGGGGAATGGCTGTGCGGGCAGCGATGAGCGCCTTGATGACGAGTTGCTCGCAGCGCGCTGGATCGAAAGCCACATTGGTGCTGCGTTCGACCACATCGTGAAAGGCGGCGAAGACGATAAAGTCGCTCATCTCGATCGCGGCAAGCGCGGCGCGCATGCGGACCCTGTACCCTTCGGTCGACCCGGCGTTGTTTTTGGGCGCCCATGGCGAGCGCGCCTGCCGCGCTGCCTGCGCATAATCGTACCATGCAACCCCTGCTTCATGCAGACGGACCAGAACGGTCGGAAACACCGGTCCCTCGCTCCCGTCAGCGGTAGAGCTGACGCCCGATGCCATCGAGCCGTGATAGGGGGCCTGATCCTCCTTGCGGCCCAGCAGCCGCAGGCCCGAGGCCGACGTGTGCTCGTCCAGCGCCACCCTGTTTTGCCGAGCATCGACAATATTATAGCGTATCCAGGCCTCGTCGATCCGGTGAGCCTGCTCGGCCAGATCCGCGCCAATCAACGCCACCAATTTGTCCTCATACCATCGCTGCGCCGTCTCCTCCAGATAGACGACCTTGTCGATGGCCGACTGGAGATCCTCCAGAAAACGGTCATTGGCCTTGCGCGTTTCCAGGGGCTCTGGTGAAGGGATGAGATCGATGTTGTTTGACTGCATGGTACTCCACCAGGCGCGCGCAGCCTTTTCCGCATCCATGCCGGAGGCATCGCCAAGCCCCGCCATCGCCTGATCCATGCTGTCCCGCAGTGCCTCCAGCGCCTTCCTGGCCACTGACCAGGCGCGGGAGACGCCATCTATGCCCGCAACCACGTAGATGCCAAAGACCGCCTTGCCCAGTTCGCTTTTGTCGGCCGGCAATTCCAGCGCCTCCGATCCGTCCATGGGGAAGCGGTAGACCCCGCTCCAGCCTCCAACCCACGGTACCGGAGGGGACTGCGCATACCATTCGCCGTCAGGGGTCGTGCTCACCGCGCGACCTCCTATTCGGGCTTGACCGCAACGGTCTCCACCTTGAGCGGCGGCATAGTTGGGGATGGGTCAGAGAGGTCCTTGGTATCGAGCCGGGCTTCCCTGCGCTTGACTTCCAGTTCCTGTTGGGCGGCCAGGGCACGCTGGCGGGTCAGCTCGATGGACCGGCTTTCCACCAGATAGGGTTCAAGCGCATCGCAAGGCTCGATCCGCGTTTGCATGGTCATGCCTGGCACCGGCAGGCGCACGGCATCAAGTTCGACAGGCTTGACTTGATGAACCGCCAGCTTGGCCTTGAGCCATTCCAGCAGCTTGGCGGGCATGGCCGCCTCATCGAAAGCCACGGCGATCAGATCATCGACGTAGCCCAGCAGAGAGACGTTCAGATAGCCGCCAGCCTGTGCTGCCAACGCAACATAGCGCCGCCTGTCGTCAGGCGACAGCATAGACCAGATCAGCGCCTGAAAGCCCGCGCGGTTCTGGCGCAGGTGAAACACCAGTGCGTCGATGGCAACCGAAGCCGCCGCCAGCGCCTCTGCCGAGAAGGCGGCGTCATCGCTGCGGCGCTCCTTCGTTGCGGCCTGATCACCAGCAGCGTCCGCCTGCGCATCGACCGGACGGGTCTTCTCATCCTCGACCTTTTTCCATTCGCCATAAGTTGCGAAGGCCTGGGTGGCGATGCTCTGAAGGCCATAGTCGTGAAAGCCCAGATAGGCCATCATGAAGGGAAGGTTGGCACCAAAATCATGCACACCCTGCAACAGTTGAGTGATGATCTGAGTGCCGACCGAACCGTAGGCAAATCCGGTGTTGAGCATGTTGGCCACGCTGGGCAACAAGCCATCGACGACCTGTTGCAACAGGTCGTAAGAGGTGTCGGTGTATTGATCGTCAAAGGCGATGCAGGCAGCCCAGAAGCTGGAAAGCCCCTGTTCGAGCACCACGCGGCGAAACAGATAGGCCTGCCAGTCGAGCCGGCGCGCCAATTGGTCCTCCGCACTCCGGTCGAGGTAACCCGGCGGCGTGGCCGGAATGCCCACCACCTCCATCAAAGGCCGGCCGCTCGCCCCCCGCACCTTTGCGATGGCAGCGCGCAGCAGCGCCATCCTCGCCTTCAAGGCGGTTTCATGTGGGTTACCCGCAGCGGCAGCGCCGGTGTTGACACTGACATCCTGAGGCTCGGTACAATCGCAGGCGCTGTCGCAGGAATATTGGCAGATGCGATCCCATGCCAACATCAGCCGCGCTGCGTCGAAGCCGCTTTGCAGACGCGTGGGCACCTGATCGTAGAGCATCCCCTCCAGCCCGAGAAGATGCGATGCCAAACCCAGCGTATCAGGCGTATCGATACCTTGCAGCAGGTCGATCGCGGGCAACAGCGCGCAGAGCCTCGCCTGAGAAAAATCATACTCGGTGCGAATTTTCCAGTCGTGGAGCACCTCGAAGCAATCGAAATGCAGGATGCGTCCGAGATTTGGGTTCTGGAACTTGCGGGTCACCCGCTCCTCGCTGCCATACTCTCGCGCTTCGGTCACCTTGGTCTGCATGGACGACTTGATCTTGCTCGCCGTCTTCGAGACCGCCTCACTGACATTCTGCAGCGTATCGCTCAGCGAGGTCTGATTGGTCTGAGAGATCGACATGTCGACCCCCACGTCCAGGCCGATCTGGGGAACCTGGAAACCTGCCTGAGCGCCAAATTTCCATCCATTCTCCTGCGAGGCCTTGCTCACCACCTCATGCGAAGCTTTGGCGGAGTAGGTCTGCTCGCTGCTGGCTTCGCTCTCGCGGCTCGATGTCAGCTCGCTTTCGCTCTTGCGCCGGTCCCAACTGAAGATTTCGACCGTCATCTGCTCCTGCGGTGCCAGCGAGAAGGTGTTGATGAGGCTTCCTCTCACATAGCCGTTGGAACTCCATGTCTGGCGGATGGGGACATAGACCGCCAACCCTGGCTCCAGCCAGTGATATTGCGCCTCCGTCATCCCGCCGAGCGACTTGCGCCCCAGCGACGTGCCATTGCTGCCAGCCTGTGTCGATGTGGCGTCTACCGGCGTGGTGCATGCAGCCTCGACCAACACCTCGCGCGTCTGCCCCCCGACATCGGCAGAAATTGTGGCGAAACCGTCGCGCAGCAGCTTGGCGGCGCTCTGCCCGTCAAGATTGAGGCGCACTGCCCCTACCCCCGGCAGATCGAGCAATCCGCCATTGGCCAAGGTTGGCACGACGCCTGCTCCGACCGTAATCCTTTCGGGAAAATCGCAGGGCGATGCCGCGAGAGGCACCAGCCGCAACCGAACCGAGGAATTTGACGCCGAGGTCAAGGTGGCGATCACCGGCTCACGAGCGACCAGGCTGCCTGTCACATCGGAGAGAGCCGAAATGTCATAATCGATGCCATCATAGGTGATCTTTCCTGCGAGCAATGTACCGGGCACATCGGCAATCGGCACATCGATGACAGCAGCAGGAGGTGTGACTGTCACATCAGACCATGCCGGGTCGAGCACCACCGCAGGCTGCCGTAGGCGGGACAGGATGGTGGGTGCGCTGGCACCATATCGTTCCTGAACCGTCTGCAAAAACGCAGGATTGGCCACTTCCATCGGGATCACGGCCCGGCGGGTGGTGTTTTGGGCGGGCTGCGAAATCGGCAAAATCTGGTGAAAAAGATAGGTTTCCTGCGGCGCTTCGGCGGCCAGTTGCTCATTGCATGTCGGGTGACCAAAAAGATTCGAGGGCATGTCTCACCTCAAATGGAAAGTGACGCTCGAGGCCAACGGGCAGGCACGTCATTTCGCGGAAACACATGCCGGCGGGAAGCGACGACCATAATCGTTCACATTCCAGAGCATGAATAAAAATCTAATAAACCTGACGATTTTACCTAGTAAAAATCAAAAACGCAAATAATCACTAATTTTGAAATTCACTTTAACGCAAAGATTTCGTGTAGAAAAATCAGAAAAGCAACATCCCAAACGAACCGTGCCGAATTTTCCGGAGGGATCGACTTCATGAACCGCTTAGGCTTGAGGTCAATCAGTTTTGTCCCGGTATTTTATGCGTGGCCCCAAAGCATACCGCCCGCTCGTCGGTCTCTTAAATCACGACCAAGCATCGAAAAAAGACTATCATTTAAGAGACTATCTAAAAACTCCCCGCTCCCGAGGAGCGACCGGCGCCATCGAGACGTATCCTTGAACCGATGGCGGCTTTCCCTCACCTCCACCTTTGGAGAAGACATTCCGGCACCCACGACAAGTCAGGCATAGCTGATCGCCATCAGCGGCATTGCGCGGCAATCCTTCTGGCCGTCCGCGACGATTTCAAGCGTCGTTCGCTCCATTAAGTGCAGCGCTCACGGCAAGAAAGAGGCACCCTTCAGGCAAAAACGGCGCAGTTCATTTGGGCGCAACCACCACAACGATGCAACCCAGGTTTTCGAACAGGCATAGTCCGGCTCGTACAACACATGGTGGGCGGCGGCGCGGATGTCTTCTGTCTGATAGCCGAACAGCGCCAGGAAATTGTCGTTGGCATAAAGGCTGGTGCCGCGTTCGTCCTGTTTCAGCGAATGGCGCGGGCGATGGCTTTCAGTATTCCCCCTTCCGTGAAATAGCGCAATTCCATGCCGGTATCGATCCGGCACAGCGCATGAAACGAGAAGCTCGCGCCCTCTTCGCGCTCGACCGCAACGCGCACCTCGCAAAGCGGCTGAAGCCTGTCCAGCCCGGTGATGGTCAGCCGATCCGTCGCGCGCAGCCCCAGCCCGTGGCGGTCCTGCTCCGGTGCGAACTGCAAAGGCAGCACGCCCATGCCCACCAGATTGGCGCGGTGGATCCGCTCGAAGCTCTCGGCGATCACCGCCCGCACGCCAATCGCGGCCGAACCCTTGGCCGCCCAGTCGCGGGCCGAGCCGGTGCCATATTCCTTGCCCGCGATGACCACCAACGGCACGCCCTCGTCGCGAAAACGCATGGCCGCATCATAGATCGAGAGAACCTCGCCGCGGTGGAGCGACAGGCCGCCGGTCATGCCGGGCAGCATTTCATTCCTGATGCGGATGTTGGCAAAGGTGCCGCGCGTCATAACCTCGTGGTTGCCGCGTCGCGTGCCATAGGAATTGAAATCCGCAGGGCGCACACCAAGGTTGCTCAGGTAGCGGCCCGCCGGGCTGTCCGGCGCGATCGCCCCCACGGGCGAGATATGATCTGTGGTGATGGAATCGCCCAGAATGGCGATGGGCGCTGCCCCCACGATATCGGCCAATGGAGCCGCCCGCGGCGTCAGATCGGCAAAGAAGTCTGGCGGCGCGATATAGGTCGACCCTGGCTGCCAGCAGAAGCGGTCAGACCGGGCGGCGGGCAATGCCGCCCAGCGCTCGTCGCCGGCAAACACCGCCTCGCCCACCGCCGCAAAACTGGCCGGCGTGACGAAACGGGCCTGCGCCTGCGCCACCTGCGCGCGCGTTGGCCAGATGTCGCGCAGATATACCGGCTGTCCGTTGCTGCCCGTCCCCAGCGGACAGGTGGCGATATCCCGCGCCACCGAGCCCAGCAGCGCATAGGCCACCACCAGCCCCGGCGAGGCCAGATAATTGGCGCGGATCAAAGGGGAAATCCGCCCTTCAAAATTACGATTGCCAGACAATACGGCCGCCGCGACAATATCATTGCGCGCAATGGTTGCGCCAATCTCCTCGGCCAGCGGTCCTGAATTGCCCACGCACGTGGCGCAGCCATAGCCCACCAGATGAAAGCCCAGCGTATCGAGGTCATCCTGCAGACCGGCACGAGCCAGATAATCGCTGACCACGCGGCTGCCCGGCGCGAAGGAGCATTTCACCCATGGTTTGGGCAAGAGGCCCAAAGCGCGCGCGTTGCGGGCGACCAGCCCGGCCGTAATGATCGAGGCCGGGTTGGAAGTGTTTGTGCAACTGGTAATCGCAGCAATCGCAATGTCGCCGTGGCTCAGGGCGAAATCGGCGCCCTCGACCGGGAAAGGCCCGCCGGGCTGCGCGCCGAACCCGATCAGGGCCTGGGCAAACCCGCGCGACAGATCCGGCAAGACGACCAGATCTTGCGGGCGACGCGGCCCGGCCAGCGACGGCACGATGGCGGCCAGATCCAGATCGACCAGATCGTCGAAATGAGGCATTGGCGCCCCCTCGTCCTGCCACAGGCCCTGCGTTTTGGCATAGGCCTCGACCAGCGCGACCTGCGCCTCATCGCGCCCGCTCAGCCGCAGATAGGCCAGCGTCTGCTCATCAATGGGGAAATAGCCGCAGGTCGCGCCATATTCGGGCGCCATGTTGGCCAGCGTTGCCCGATCCGCCACCGGCAAAGCGGCCAGCCCCGGCCCGCAGAACTCCACGAAATGGCCAACCACCCCGCGCGCGCGCAGCAGCCTCGTCAGCGCCAGCACCAGATCGGTGGCCGTGGTGCCCTCGCCCGGCGTGCCTGTCAGGCGCACCCCCGTCACCCTTGGCCGCAACATCGAGACAGGCTGGCCCAGCATGGCCGCCTCGGCTTCGATGCCCCCCACGCCCCAGCCCAGCACGCCAAGGCCGTTGATCATGGTGGTATGGCTGTCGGTGCCAACCAGCGTATCGGGATAGGCCTGCAGGACGCCATCCCTGCCGGCGCTGGTCCACACGACGCGGGCCAGGTTTTCCAGATTGATCTGGTGGCAGATGCCCTGACCGGGCGGCACGACCTCGAACCTGTCGAGCGAACGCGCGCCCCAGCGCAGGAACGCATATCGCTCGGCATTGCGCTGGTAATCGAGGGTAAGGTTGCGTTCGAAAGCCTCGGGGCTGCCGGCATGATCGACCATGACCGAATGGTCGATCACCAGATGGACAGGTATGGCCGGGTTCACAGCTGCCGGGTCCTTGCCCAGCGGCACCATGGCATCGCGCATGGCGGCCAGGTCCGCCAGACAGGCCGTGCCAGAAAAGTCCTGCATCAGCACGCGCGCCGGATGAAACTGGATTTCGCGCGCAGGGCCTTGCGCCGGGGCGACAAAGGCGCGGATGTCCTCGGCGGTAACGCTTACGCCGTCCTCGTGGCGCAGCAGGTTTTCAAGCAGCACGCGCAGCGAAAACGGCATGTGCGCAAGACTGCCCAAGGCCGCCTCGGCCTTGCGCAGCGAAACATAGGCATAGGCCGTTTCGCCAACGCGCAGCGTGCCGCGCGTATCGAATGTATCGGTCATGGCCTGCATTCCCTATCCGGCGGCGCGCGCGGGCGCGGTTCTGGCGCGCAGGCCCCGCAGGCTGCCGCCCGACTTGACCTTTCCCGGAAGCGGATGGCCCACAATTCTCTCGGCCATCAAAGCGCAGTCGATCAGCGCCTCCAGATCGATGCCGGTATCGATGCCCATTTCCTCGCACATCAGCACCAGATCCTCGGTGCAGATGTTGCCCGCCGCCCCCGAATGGCGCGCGAACGGGCACCCGCCCAGCCCCGCCACCGCCGCGTCGAAATGCGCAACGCCCATCTCCAGCCCGGCCAGCGCATTGGCCAGGCCCAGCCCCCGCGTATCATGCAGATGGAGCGAAATGGCGACATCGGGATGCGCCTCGCGCACGCCGCCAACCACGCGCCGGATCTTTTCCGGATTGGCCCAGGCCATGGTATCGCCAAGGCCGATCAGCGTGAGTTCCTCGCCCTGGTCGCGCGCGATCCGCCGCATCTGGCCAACCAGATCAACGACATGGGCAGGGTCGATATCGCCCTCGAAATTGCACCCGAACGCCGCCGTGACGAACCCCGTGCGCACCGGCACGCCGGCCTGCCGGTAGCTCTGGATCAGCTCCGGCTGGGCCACGCGTTGCTCCTCTGGCGTGCGGTTCTGGTTCCGCTTGAGAAAGGCTGCCGAGGCATAGAGGGTCAGCTTGCCTTCCATATGCAGCTTGCCCGTGGCCAGCGCCCGCATGAAACCCTGATTGTTGAGCCACAGGCCGGTATGGTGCACACCATCGCGCGGGGTAATGCCACGCACCACGTCCTCGGCGTCGGCCATGCCCGGCACGCGGGCCGGATTGACAAAGGAGACCGTCTGGATGTGTTTCAGCCCCGTCAGCCCCAGCGCGTCGATCAGCGCAATCTTGTCGGCGGTGGGAATGGTGGCAGGCTCGATCTGGAACCCTTCGCGCGGGCCTTCTTCCTTGATATAGATTTGCTTGGGCAGGTCACTCATCATGTATCTCCGCGGCCATACCGATATTATAGGCTCGACAAGGCATTGTATTCCGCCTAATTGATCGTCGTTCCGATTGGCAGAACATCAATACCAGAGGATCAGGCGATTTATGGCTGAAGACAGTCGCGGCAATTCCAAGTCTGGCGTGGCCGCCGTTGATCGCGCCTTCACCATTCTGGGCGCGTTCACGCACGAACGCCCGGTGCAGTCGCTGGCGGAACTGGCGCGTAACACCGGGCTTTACAAAAGCACGATCCTGCGCCTGCTGGGTAGCCTGGAAAGCTTTGGCTATGTCTGGCAAATGGCTGACGGCAACTACCGCCTTGGCCCGCGACTGGCCGAACTGTCTTCGATTTTCCAGGATTCCTTCGACCTGCGCGACTATGTCGAGCCGGTGCTCAAGGAGGTCGTCAACCAGACCCACGAGGGCGTCTCGTTCCTCATCCGCGAGGGCGACAGCCAGCTTTGCCTGTTTCGCCAGGACGGCAAGCATGCGGTGCGCGATTACCATATCCGCGTTGGCACCCGCCTGCGGCTGGACAGCGGCGCATCGGCGCGCATTTTCCGCCAGCTGGGCAATCCGGCCCATCTGCGCCTGCCCATCCCGCGCTACTATTCGGTCTCGCGCGGCGAGGTGAACGGGGAAATGGCGGCGATTTCCACCCCCGTGTTTGGCACCCGCCACGAACTGGTGGGCGTGTTGCAGATTTCCAGCCCCATCGCCCGTTTCACCGACGAGCGGCTGGACCTGCTGCGCAGCGTGGGCACACAGGCCAGCCTGCAACTGTCCATCGCGCTGGGGCAGGACCCGCGGGAGTTTTCCGGCGAACTGCTCGCCCTCACGGACTGAGCCGGGCACAGGCAGGCGCGCTCGCATCACACCACGTTCCGTTCGCGCAACCGGGCAATCTGTTCCGGGCCCAGCCCCAGCGCGCCATAGATCGCCTCGTTATGCTCACCCAGCAATGGCGGGGCGGCGCGTGCGGCAGGCTCGCTGTCGGCAAAGCGGAAGCCCGAGCAGACCACCTGGA
>DATMUT010000356.1:0-9530 GCA_035563755.1 Novosphingobium sp. | reverse complement strand
GCCGGGCGCCCCGCCCGAGGCAGTGGTGGGCACCAGCGCCGCACAGCACCTTTCGGCCAAGGCGATTGGCCAGATCCGCGACCGTTTGCCCGAACTGGCCAGCACCGGGGTTGATCGCCTGTTCGGCGTCGATCTGGTGGGCGATGGGCGGCTGTTCGATCTGGCGGCCTATCGTTCGGGCCGGGTGGTGGTGCTCGAGATCGAGGCGGCCAGCGATGCGGCCGCGCGCGACTATCTAAGCGTGGTGCGCCCCATGTTCAACGCCGTGCGCGAGGCGCGTTCGGTGCAGGACCTGTGCGACATGGCCGCGCGGCAAATGCGCCTGCTCACCGGCTTCGACCGGGTCAAGGTCTACCGTTTTGACGAGACGGGCGCGGGCGAGGTGGTGGCCGAGGCGCGCGCCGATGGCACCGACAGCTTTCTTGGCCTGCACTTTCCCGCCAGCGACATTCCGCGGCAGGCACGCCGGCTCTACACCGAGAACCTGCTGCGCATCATCGCCAATGTCGATGACGAGCCGGTCAACATCTACCCCGCGCTCGATCCGCATGGCGTGCCGCTCGACCTGAGCCAGAGCGGGATGCGCGCGGTCTCGCCCATCCATATCGAATATCTGCGCAACATGGGCGTGAAGGCGTCGATGTCGGTGTCGATTGTGCGCAATGGCGAGCTGTGGGGCCTGTTTGCCTGCCACCACTATGCCCCGCGCGCGCTGCCCTATGGCACGCGCACGGCGGCCGAACTGTTTGGCGAATTCTTCTCGGCCACGCTCGAGCAGATGGAAACCCGCGCCAGCCTGCGCGCCCGCGAGGTGGCAACCCGCCTGCACGACAATCTGATGGCGCAGGTGGCGCACAACCAGTCGCTGCTGGCCGCCTTCGACACCTTCAGCGACCTTATCCACGAAGCGATCCCGTTTGACGGCATCGTCGGCTTTGTCGAGGGCGAGTTCATGAGCCGGGGCGCAACGCCCGACAGCGACTCCTTCCTCGAACTGGCGCGCTGGCTCAACACCACCGGCACAGGCGCCTGCTGGGCCACCAGCGCGCTGGTGGCCAGCTACCCCCCGGCCGAGGCCTATGCGCAGGAATGCGCCGGCTTGCTGTGCGTGCCGGTATCGCGCACCCCGCGCGACTATATCGTGCTGTTCCGCCGCGAATATGCCCACGAGGTGCATTGGGCCGGCCAGCCGCGCAAGGAGATGCAGTCCGGCCCGCTGGGCGACAGGCTGACCCCGCGCAAGAGCTTTGCCCTGTGGAAAGAGGACAAGCGCCACCAGTCGCGCCCGTGGAGCGCGGAGGAACAGACCACCGCTGAAAGCCTGCGCGTGACGCTGATCGAGGTGATCCTGCACCTGATGGACAGCACCGCGCGCGAGCGCGAGGCCGCCGCCCGCCGCCAGGGCGACCTGATTGCCGAGCTGAACCACCGCGTGCGCAATTCGCTCAACCTCATCAGCGGGCTGGTGTCGCAAAGCCGGCACGACAGCCCCAGCATCGAGCATTTTGCCCACTCGATTTCGGCGCGCATTCAGGCGCTGGCCCGCGCGCACGACCGGGTGAACGCCACCTGCTGGGAACCCTATCCCGTCTCCGCTCTGATCGAGACCGAGGCGCGCGCCACCCGCCACGACGCGGCCGCGCGCATTGCGATTATGGGGCCTTTGGCGCTGATCCGCCCTTCGGGGTTCACCACGCTGGCCATGGTGCTGCACGAATTGATGGCGCGCGCTGTTTCGGTGGGCGCGCTGGCGCGGCCCGAGGGGCGCATTGCCGTCACTCTGTCACGAACGGCGCAGGGCGATCTGGCAATGCAATGGGTCGAGACAGGCAATGGCGATGAGGCAGGCACGATGGTGCCGCTCACGCCCTTTGCCCGCGCCATTGTCGAAAGGTCGATCCCGCACGAGATGGGCGGCCATGCACGTGTCAGCCAGGAGGCAGGCGGCTTGCGCGCCGATTTCCTCATTCCGGCCGAAAGGGTCGATTTCATGGCCGAACCAGCCGCAAATGCGTTCGACAGCAATGCCCTGCCCGCCAGCGACGCGCAGGACACGCACCTGCTCTCGGGGCGCGCTTTGATTGTCGAGGACAATGTGATCATTGGCCTCGAGGCCGAGGACCAGCTGCTGGGCATGGGCGCACAGACCATCGACATGGCCAGCAACGTGGCCCGCGCACTCACGCTTATTGGCGCCAACGGCTACGAGTTTGCGCTGCTCGACATCAATCTGGGCAACGAGACAAGCAGGCCCGTGGCCGAAGCGCTGCAGGCGCTGGGCACGCCCTTTGCCTTTACCACCGGCTATGGCGAGGTGCCCTGGGCCGAGCACGAACTGGGCGCGGTGCCGGTGGTGACCAAGCCTTTCGACGCGGTGGCGCTGGAGCAGGCCATCAGCCAGGCGAAAAAGGTGCTGCGGGAAGTTTGAACCCGCGGCGCTGGTGCGCGCAGGGGCTTAGCGCCCCTTGCGCGGCCCCCCGTCCCCCACATCCTTGCGCGGCTTGCCCTTTAGCGTGCGCTGCTGCGCCGCCTTGGCGCCGGTCAGCACCGGGCCGCAGGCGGCAGCCTTGGCATCGCCCGGATCGATAAAGGCGATGAGCGCGGCAAACGGATTGACCAGCACCCCAAGCCCGGCGGCCACCCCGCCGCGCGCCAGCAGCTGCGGCGTGATCACATCAATGCCCGGCTTGGCAAAATAGCCATCCACCCCCACCGGCGATTGCAGCGAGAACAGGCTGAACGTCTTGGAATCGGCGCGCAGCGACAGGTCGATCGATTCATCGCGGAAGCTGAAATTGCCCCGCCCGGTAATCACATTCTTCTTCGTGTCGATCAGGATCGGGTCGGCGCTCGACACGCCGTTGCGCACGGTAAAGCCCAGCAGGCCGCAGTTGATCTGCACCGGCTCCTTCAGCTTCTTCTCGAACATTTTCTGCACGAAGGTGCCGATGTCCAGCTCGGCCAATTGCACGTTGCGCGCCCACATGGTGCCGGCCGGCACGATAAACACCATGCGCCCATTGGCCGAGGCCAGGCTGTCGCGCAGGCTATTGCCGGTCCCGCGCATCTCGACGCGCGCGGCCAGCGTGCCCGATGTGCCCGCCTCCTCGACGCCAAAGCGGGCGAGCAGCTTGCCCATGGGGGTGGGCGCCAGATGCAGGTCGTAATCGGTGAGCACCGTGGGCTGGCGCGCATCGAGCGTGACATGGCCGGTGAACTGGCCCGTGGCCACCACCGCCCGCAGCGGCGACAGGCGCAGCAGCGAATGGTCAAGGTCGAGCGTGGCGTCGATATTGCTGATCGGCACATCCCTGGCGCTGATCGCATCGACCCGGTAGCGCACATGCGCATCGAAGCGGCTTACGGCATCAATGCGCAAGGGCGCGTCGGGCAACAGGCGGGGGCGGCCGTTCACCTGCTGCACCAGCCCGGCCTTGCCCATCTTGTCGAGCCGGTCGGGGTCGTAGCCGATGAAAGGCGCCGCATCGATGAGGTCGAGCGAGCGGGTGTGCAGATCGGCGCGCAGATCCAGCCTTTGCCTCGGCATGCCAATGGTCAGCGAGCCGGCGATGTCGCTGTCACCAAAAGTGCCCTCGATGCCGGTAAAGCGCCAGTCATGGCCATCATAGGTCAGTTTGGAGACCAGATGGTAGCGCCGCGTGGGCATAGCCGCCACGCCCATGAAGTCGAACAGATCGGCCATGTTGTGCCCGCGCACCGACATCTGCAGGTCAGAGCCCTTCAGCCCGGTGGTGGTGGGCAGAGTGCCCGCCACATCGATGATCGTGCGCAATCCTTGGGCATGCAGCGCCAGATCGGCCCGCCCGCCCGAAAGCGCATGCTCTGGATCAAGCACGCGCCCGTTGAACCGTACCGCAGCCCCGCGCAGCGAGCCGGTGCCATTGAAGCCGATGGCATTGTCGATGCGCGTATGCGTGGCCTGGATGGTATCCACACCAATCGCGGCAAACAGCTGCATCAGCGGGTCACGATAGGCGATACTGGTGCCGGTGATGCGGCCACGCTCGATGTCGGGCAGGTCGAGGGGCTTGCCGGGCTGCGACGGATCGCCAAAGGTCCAGCTATTGTGCTGATGCGCCTTGTCCCATTCGGGCGCCACCCGCGACCCGTCAAGTGCGAGCCAGGCCATGCGGCGCTGCCCCCACAGCAAGGGAAGCGTACGCAACGACAGGCCCAGATGACGCGCGGTAAAGAAGCGCTTTTCATGCGCCCACACCGGATTTTCGATGGCAATATCATCGGCGCGAAAGGCAATGTCGAAGGGCGCGAAATACAGGTTGAACTCGCCGCCAACGGTGACTTTGCGCTGCATCGCGCTGCTGGCAAACTGTTCGAACGGCTGGCGCAGGAAGCGCCCCTTGGTGATGAACAGAACAAGCCAGATGGCGAACAACAGACCAACCACCCCCACCAGCACGCGCAAGAGCAACAGGCCGACGCGCCGCAATGGGCCTGGCTTGGCCATTCCCTGCAAGTTGCGCCCGGGCGGGTCCATTGGCTCGCCGGTGAAATGAGATGTCGGCTGTTCCATAATGCAAAGAAACGCCCGATTGCCGACGATGTTTCATGGCGCCGCCCATCAAGGGCAAAGGGCGGCAAGGGCTGTGAGACGCAAAAGACCCCGCCGCAAGCGGCGGGGTCTGCTGGCCGGCATATTTACCGGTCCGGTTGCGACCCGGGGCCCGGTCAGTGGCCCAGGGCAGCTTTCGCCTTGCCCACGGCCGTCTGAGCCTTACCCTTGGCGTCCTGTGCGGCGCCCTTGGCGGCCAGCTCGGCATCACCGGTTTCCTTGCCGATGGCTTCCTTGGTCTTGCCGATAACCGAGTTGGCGGCGCCCTTGGCGCGATCGATGGTCGAACCCATGACATGTCTCCTTTTGGAATGAAACACTATTTACGATCAACCGCCAGATAAATGACACGAATTGCAGCACACCCTTACATGGCAAGTGAGAAGCTATGCTGCCAAAAGGGCATCTCGCCTCGAGTGCGTATCTTGCGAAACGCACGTTAAGTTCATGTCATTGCTACCCGTTTGCGATCGATGACAATGAAATCGGCGAGGCGGACCAATGTTCCGCAACATCATGCGAGCCGCGCCTGCGCCGCGACGAACCGTGCGGGCCGCTCGGGGCAGGTTTGCCTGCATGAGCGCGGGCGCGCAGAGTTATGATCGCCCAATCACCGGGATCATAATGACGCTGCCGGTATGGTCCGTAACGGAGCGATATTCGCTCCAGCCGGCGGGATCCCAATGCTATACGCAATTATCCATACAGCGTCCGACTGGCCACGAATTATCCCAAAACCCCCAATAACGGCCAGAACCGGAGGCATGACGTAAATGAATGACCTTGGTATACAAGTTCTACCATGCCTCCCGGTGCATCACCCAAGGGCGCAATTACGCCGGGCTTAACCATGCCGCATTGCAGCAAATTCCAATAAGGAATGTCCCAAATCGGGAAATTTCAGTGCCATAACAAGACCTATACGGCCACTCTCTGCGTAGAAATACCCCATTTCGGATGCGTAAGCGGTTCGATTTAATGGCCCGCGCTCATACGCTGCATCGCATCATCCCCCCCCCCGGAGAAAGCATGTGGCTAGCATTTCCGCCCTCTCACCAACGGCACGTGCACGCATGCCCTGGCTCGTGCGTTCGGCTTCTCCCCTTGCCTCCCCGGACGCTGCCAAGCCTTCTCTTGCAGGTTTTGCGGCAGGTTCAGGCCCCGCCTCGGTCGACAAAAGCCGGGCCGACTGGTTCCGTTCCATCGACGTAGTGCTGGCGCTGGCCGCCGTGCTGTTCTTCCTGCCGCTGCTGGTGGTGATCGCGCTGATGATTCGTGCCAGCGAGAGCGGCCCGGTCATTTTCCGCCACCGCCGCATCGGCCGCGATGGCAAGGAATTCTACTGTCTCAAATTCCGCACCATGGCAGTCGATGCCGATGCGCGCCTGGCAGCCCTGCTGAAATCCGACCCGGCGGCGCGCGCCGAGTGGGATCGCACGCAAAAGCTGCGCAACGACCCGCGTATCACCACCGTTGGCGCCTTCCTGCGCAAGAGCAGCCTTGATGAGCTGCCGCAGCTATTCAACGTGCTGAATGGCACGATGAGCTGGGTTGGCCCGCGCCCCATCGTCGCGAACGAGGTTGCCCGCTACGGCGCCCGTTTCGAGACCTACTGCAAGGTGCGCCCCGGCATTACCGGCCTGTGGCAGATCAGCGGCCGCAACGACACTACCTATCGCCGCCGCGTCGCGATGGATGTGCTCTATGTCCGCAGCCGCAACATCCGCCTCAACAGCCTGATCATCGCCAAGACGCTGCCCGCCGTGCTGATGCAGCAAGGGTCGTACTGACCGCTTCGCCCGATATAATCAAAAGCCCGCCGGAGCATCCCTCCGGCGGGCTTTTGCATTTGGTCCGCAATCTCGGTTCATCACCCGCCGCGCCGCAGCCAGTCCACAAAACCGCGATGGCAGGCCGAGCGCGAAAAATGCGCCTCCACCGCCAGCACTGCCGCCTCGGCCGCCAGCTGGCGCGCGGCGCCATCGCCGCACAGGGCAATGGTGGCCTGCGCGAACCCTTCCGCGCTGTCGGCCAGAGCTACTGCCGGCCCTGCCTCACCCTCCACGCCCTGCAGCGTGACCGATGTGCAAACCACCGCCTTGCCATGCGCCAGCGCCTCGATCAGCTTGATCTTCAGCCCCGAGCCAAAGGTCAGCGGCGAGATCACCACGCCAGCCTGCGCGTACAGCGGCTCCAGACTGTCGACCATGCCCAGAAAGCTGACGCCCTCGAACGCCTCGCCCGCAAAGGCCCAGCCGACCATGCCGGCCACCTGCAGCCGCGCATCGGGCCGCGCCGCGCGCACCAGCGGCCACACATCGGTCAGGAACCAGCGCAAGCCCACCACATTGGGGCCGGTATTGCTGCCCACGAACAGCAGGCAATCATCCTGCCCGGCGCTGGGCGTGGCCTCTCCCTGCGCGGCAATGGGGGCCAGTATCACCTCGCTGTCGGGCAGGTTGGCCGCCACAAAGCCAGCCTCGCTGGCCTGAATGGCGATGACCGCGTCGGCCTGCCCCAACAGCGCCACTTCCGCATCGCGATCGATGCTGGTCACCGTGTCGCCCTGAGCGCCCTGCCTTGCATGAAACAGGTCGTGCATAACGATGGCCGAGCGTTTTGGCCCGGCCAGCCCGCGCAGCCCCTCTGCGCAGAACATATAGTCCAGCACCGCAATCGCCCCGCGCCTGCCGCGCCGCGCCAGATAGCGCAGATCGGCCGGCCGCCACTTTTCCGCGATCACATAGCCAAACGGCCGGTCGCGCAGCCACGCCCAGTCCAGCCCGGCGCGGCGCAGCAAGCGCGACAGCACGCCCCGGCCCGCCGCCCACCACACTGTTGGCGATGGCGATATGAACACATCGCCAATGCGCCACAGCCCGCGAATGGCATGGCTTTCAAACACCGCCATTTCGGGCCGCAGCCGCAGGAAAGGCCAGCGCCCCGCTACACGCGGCGTTGGCTGCACCAGATGCGGTACAAAGCCAGCCTCGCGCGCCGATTGCGCCAGATCGAGCAGATAGGCCGAACTGCCATTGGTGCGCCCCACCAGCCGCTGCCGGCTGACGAACAGGACCTCTTCCCCCCGAGCCACGCTGGCCATCGTCAAATCTTCCTTATCAAAAGCGGCACGCTGACCAGCGCCCCGGCCGCCCCGACGACAAGCAGATACAGCAGATCGTGCCCCAGCGAGATGCCCGCCAGCCACCGCATCGCCCATCCACTCACCAGCCAGCTGGCAGCGGTGGCCAAAGCCAGCGGCAGCACGAAATTGCGCAGCATCACCGGTAGCATCTGCCGCCGCACTTCGGCCAGCAACGCATACATAATGGCCGATTGCGCAACCGCACGCAGGCAGATCACCGCCGCCGTCGCCATCATGCCAAAGCGCGCCACCAGCGTGACCAGCACCACATTGGCCACCCCGCCGCCAATGCTCAGCCATAGCAACGGGCCATTGCGCTTGGTCACGGTAAGCGCCGCGCCCGCCACGCTGCCCAGCGCGCGCACCAGCCCGGCCAGCGCCAGCGCCGCCGCCACAGGGGCCGCCCCGGCCCAGTGCCGCCCGAACAGGAACGGCACCGCCACCGGCGAGCTCACGGCAAACACGCATATGGGCACGCCGCAAACCAGCGCCACGCCCGCCACGCCGCGCGCCATGGCGCTGGCCCGGGCGCTTTCGCCCTGCATGGCAAAAGCCGGCTGCCACATGATCTGCGACAGCGAGGCCGAAATCGTCACCGAGACGATCTCGATCCGCTTACCCAGATTGAACATGCCCACCACAATGGCGGAAAACAAATGGCCGATCAGCAACTGGTCGAGGTAATTGTTGGCCCCCGCCGCCACGCGCACCCCGCTGGCGCGCAGGCCCTGCCCCAGCATGTCGCGCGCGGCGGCCCGGTGAAAGCGCGGCATGACCATGGCCTTTGCGCCCCACACCGTTGCCAGCCAGGTAGCAAACGACTGCATCACATAAAACGCCACCAGCCCAGCCATGGGCGCGCCAGCCCAGGCCAGCGGAATGCCGCAGGTCGCGCCCACCACACCGCTCAGCAGGCTGCGCGTGCTTAACCGGCGGATCTCGGCGCGGCGCACCATGGCCGCCTGCGGCTGCAACAGCGCCAGATCAAACAGCACCTTGAGCGCCAGCAGATAGACCACGCCCGGCATGTCCATGGCGAACACCGCCTGCGAACACAGCAGCAGCGCCGTAAACAGCCCCATCACCGCCACGGCTGAGGCCAGCAATATGGCGGCCGCCGCCGCGTGATATTCGCGCTCGCCCTCGTCATGCGTGACCAGCACGTCGTACAGCCCCTGCGGCGCCAGCGTTTTCAGCATTTCCAGCGCGGCCAGCGCCAGCCCGATCATGGCGAACTGGCGCGGCATCATCAGCCGGGCAAAGCAGGCAAACACCACGAAGGGCAGCACCACCGCCGCCAGCCCGTTCAGCGAGGACCACATCAACGCCGCGCGCGGCTTGTGCGCCACTCGCGGTCGCGGCGCATCGGCAACAGGCGGCGGAGCGGCGGCGGCAGGCGGCGCAGACATCAACACCGGTTTCATCCTGCCAATCCCGATGCCAGCAACTGCGCGGCAGAGGGCGGCGCGGATGCCTGCGATTGTTTTTGGCCCACGCCCCGCAGGCGCCGGCTCACGCCCTCCTTCACGCTGCGCGCCATCTGCCGCCACACGGCGGGCGATGCGCCCAGCCATCGCAGCGCCGCCGGCAGGTCACGCGCCTTGATCGCCTCAACCGCGCGGCCAAAGCGCAGCGCCACCGCCAGCGAGCGCCTGTGCCCGGCAGCGGCCTGCGCAATCTCGCCCTGCGGCAGGGCATAGGCGGCCCCTGCCTGCAACAATGCCTCGACCGAGGACACCGGCAAGCGCGCCGAGGTTGACCCGGCATGGCGGCGATAGAAATAGCTGGTCGAGG
>DATMUT010000355.1:0-2739 GCA_035563755.1 Novosphingobium sp. | reverse complement strand
CAAGCATGCGCCCGCCAGCGGCGCCCTGACCGACATGCGCGAGCTGGCGGTGATGGTTGCGGCGCTGTGCCTGGGCGATGCGGCCACGGCTGAGGGCAATTCCGAGGAGGCGGCATGAACAGTCAGGTTCAGCTGGCCCTGAAATGGGCCGTGGGGGCATTTCTGGCGCTGCTGGCGGTGCTGGTGGTGACAGTGCCGATGAACGAGATGCAGCAATGGCAGTTTGCCGGCGCGACCATCGCGGGCGTGGTGGTCATGTCGCGCTTCAAGGGGCGCAAGACGACCATCGCCATCGGTCTGCTCTCGATCCTCGTCTCGACGCGCTACATCTTCTGGCGCACAACGGCCACGCTCTCGTTTGGCGCCCCGCTCGAAGCGGCGCTGGGCACGGGCCTGTATCTTGCCGAGCTGTATGCCTGGGTCATTCTGGTGCTGGGCTTTGTGCAGACCAGCTGGCCGCTCAACCGCCCGGTGGTCGAGATCGACGGCCCGCCCGAAAGCTGGCCCAAGGTCGACGTGTTCATCCCGACCTATAACGAGAGCCTGTCGATCGTGCGCAACACCGTGTTTGCCGCGATGGATATGGATTATCCGAGCGACCGCTTCAACGTCTACATCCTCGACGATGGCAAGCGCCCCGAATTCCGCGCCTTCGCGCGGCAGGTGGGCTGCGGCTACATCACCCGCGACAACAACCTGCACGCCAAGGCGGGCAACATGAACGCGGCGATGACCAAGACCGATGGCGAGCTGATCGCCATCTTCGACTGCGATCACGTGCCGGTGCGCTCGTTCCTGCAGCTGTCGGTGGGCTGGTTCGGCAAGGACCCCAAGCTGGCGCTGATGCAGACGCCGCACCACATGTATTCGCCCGATCCGGTGCAGCGCAACCTGGGCGCGGTAAAGGACCTGCCGGGCGAGGGCGACCTGTTCTATGGCCCGGTGCAGGGCGGCAACGACCTGTGGAACGCCGCCTTCTTCTGCGGTTCTTGCGCCATCATCCGCCGCGAGGCGCTGATGATGACCAACGGCTTTGCCGGCGAAACGGTGACCGAGGACGCGCATACCGCCTTGAAGCTGCAGCGCATGGGCTGGAACACGGCCTATCTCGAGGCGCGCCTGTCGGCGGGCCTGGCCACCGAGCGCCTGGTGCTGCACGTGGGCCAGCGCATCCGCTGGGCGCGCGGCATGACGCAGATCTTGCGCATCGACTGCCCGCTGCTGGGCAAGGGCCTCAGCTTCTCGCAGCGCCTTTGCTACCTCAACGCGATGATGCACTTCCAGTATCCGCTGCCGCGCATCGTCTTCCTGACCAGCCCGCTGGCCTATCTCATCTTCGGCCAGAACATCATTCAGGCGTCCGCCTCGCTCATCTTCGCCTTCTCGGCGCCGCACCTGTTCTGCTCCTCGGTCTCGAGCGAGCGCACGCAAGGGGGGTATCGCCGCCCGTTCTGGGGCGAGGTGTACGAGACCATTCTGGCCTTCCACCTGGTCAAGCCCACGGTGATGACCTGGTTCCAGCCGCGCAAGGGCAAGTTCAACGTGACCGACAAGGGCGACCTGCTCGACCAGTCCTTCTTCGACTGGGCGATCGTGAAGCCGCATATCATCTGCATCTCGCTGCTGTTTGGCGCGGTCTCGCTGGGCTGGATCAAGCTGCTGTTCTTCAAGAGCATCTTCAACATCCAGATGGATACGCTGGTGCTCAACACCGCTTGGGCCAGCTTCAGCCTGGTGGTGCTGCTGGCGGCGGTCTCGGTCGCGCGCGAATCGCGCCAGACCCGCAAGGACATCCGCATCCACGCGCAGCTGCCCGTCAGCGTCTATCTCAAGAGCGGCCATGTCGTCGATGCCGTCACCGAGGACATCTCGATGGGCGGCGCGGCGGTCATCCTGCCCTCGACCATGCCGGTGAAGGACCCCGAGATCACGCATATCGCCCTGGCCATGGCCGACGAGCGGCTGGTGGTGCCGGTGAACACCGTGCGTATCGCTCGCGGGCGGGGCTTCGTGCAGTTCCACCCCCTCGACACGGCCGGTGGGCGCCGGCTAGTGCGTGCGGTGATGGGGCGTTCCGACGCGTGGCAGCCGGACGGGCCTCCCAAGGCGGTCCGTGGTCTGCGCTCGCTGTCGGACATTATTGCGGTGGACTGGATGACCTTGAAGAGAATGCTGGGCCTGAACGGCGCCGAGCGCAAGCGCATGAAGATCGAGCGCGAGCAGGCCGCACGCATGCGTGAGGTCGCCGCCAAGGAGGCTGCCCATTCGGCCGCCGCTGCCAAGGCCATCGAGGCCGCCGCCAGCGCCGCTCAGGCCGCACATGGCGACCCGGCTGCGGCAGGCATGGCGCCGGCCATCCGTGTGCGTCGCCCCGGCGGCGTGGCGCGGGCCGCGCTGGCCGCTCTGGCGCTGATGGTGGCCGGCACGCTGGCCGCCCCGCGCGATGCCAGCGCCCAGAACGCGCCCGCAGCGCCTGTCGCTGCCACGGCGGCTGCCGATGCCGCGACCGCTGCTGCCCCTGTGGCCAGCGCGGGCGGCGCCGTTCGCCACGAGCACTGGACGCTCAAGGACCTGCACATCAAGACGCCGATCCGCCTGGCCGGTACGCGCGGCGAGATCGGCATTCCCTTTGGCATCCGCCGCAACGATGTCGTGACCGACGCCACCATCACCCTGCGCCTGGCCTGGTCGCCCGCGCTGCTGGGCGATGTCAGCCAGATGGTCGTGCTGCTCAACGGC
>DATMUT010000354.1:0-5066 GCA_035563755.1 Novosphingobium sp. | reverse complement strand
GGGCGATTCCGAGAGGTTCACGGCAACCACACGCCGCGGCCGCCCATTCTTTTTGTTAAAATTTTCACGAGCAGGACCCAAATCGGTCAATTCGCGTTCAACAATCTGGCGCCGCATGGTAATTTTCCCTCAACCAACAAGTGAGACAATGATGGCACATTGCCAAACGCGGCCATTTGTAGGAAAGTCTTAAAACCGTTTTGGTTAGAAGGGCCAGAATCGCCATGATTAACCGCATTCGCGACATCCGTCGGCAAAAGGGAATGACCCTGGCGGACGTTGCCAGTCGCTGCGTTCCGGCCACCACCGCGCAAACCATCGGCAGGCTCGAAACGGGCACGCGCAACCTTTCGCTCACCTGGATGAACCGCATAGCGGCTGCGCTGGATGTCGACCCGGAATTGCTGGTGCGCGGTGAAGGCGAGGAAAATCCGAAACTTATTGCCCGGTTGACCGATGCCGGCGCCGAAGCGCTGACCGCCCCGCGCGATGCCATCCTGCCCAGCGCCCTGGTGGGCGAAGGCACGCAGGTGGCCATGAGCGTGGAGACAGGCGCTGGCGATTACCGCGCCGGCGACCAGATCTGGCTGCGTCAGGTCGAACCGGAAGGGTTCTCGCGGTTGGTTAATCGCGACGTGCTGGCGCCCCGCCCCGGAGGCCGATTCGTGTTCGGCCGACTGATCGACCGCGACGAACATCGCATCGCCTTGCTGCCCCCAGGCATCGGCCATCGCCAGCTGGTGATCGACAGCCCGCCATGGCTGGCCGTGGCCGAAATGCTGGTGCGCAAGCTTTAGCCTTCGCCTGAAGGCCGGAAAGGGGCAGATGCGCGTCCTGTCGATCTCGACCCTGTTTCCGGCGCCGCCACGGCCCGGTTTCGGGCAATTTGTTGCCAACCAGATGCGCGCGGTCGTGGCCGATGGCCGCGTGGAACTGGTCATGCTCAACCCGATCGGCCTGCCGCCCTGGCCCCTGTCGCGGCGCGAACCCTACCGCAGCCTGGCCTCCTGCCCGCCCGAATCGGTTTCGGGCGGCGTGCCGGTGCTGCACCCCCGCTTCACGCTGATCCCGGCCATTAGCGCAACCAGCAACCCTAAGCGCATTGCCCGCGCGATCCTGCCGCTGGTCCGCCGTATGCACGCGCAGGCGCCGTTCGATCTGGTCGATGCGCAGTTCTTTTTCCCCGATGGCCCGGCTGCCGCGATTGTCGCGCGCGAACTTGCCCTGCCGCTCACCATCAAGGCGCGCGGGTCGGACATTCATTACTGGAGCCAGCAGCCGCGGGCACGCGCGCAGATATGCGCCGCAGCCGATCAGGCCGCGCGCCTGCTCACGGTATCGGCCGCGCTGGGGCGCGACATGGCCGCGCTCGGCATGGATGAGGCGCGGATTGTCGCGCATTATACCGGCCTCGACCGCACGCGCTTCCATGTGCGGGATCGCTCGGAGGCTCGTGCTGCCCTGCCCCCGACACTGGCCGGCGTTTGCGCGGATTTGGGCGAGGCGCCGTTGCTCGTGTGCCCCGGCGCGCTCATCGCGATCAAAGGGCAGGCGCTGGCGATAGAGGCGCTGGCCGACTTGCCCGGCGCGCATCTGGCGCTCGCCGGCAAGGGCGCCGACGAGGCTGGCCTGCGCGCTTTGGCAGCGCAAACCGGCGTGGCGGAACGCACGCATTTTCTGGGACAGGTCGGGCACGACACGCTGCCGCTGCTCATGGCGGCGGCCAATGCGGTGGTGCTGCCCTCGCAGCGCGAAGGGCTGGCCAATGTCTGGATCGAGGCGCTGGCCTGCGGCACGCGGCTGGTCATCCCCGACATCGGTGGCGCGCGCGAGGTGGTTACCTCGCCTGACGCGGGCCGGATTGCGGCGCGCTCGGGCGCGGCGATTGCCCAGGCTGTGCGCGAGTTGACGGCCGCCCCCGTCACGCAGGACGAGGTCGCGGCCACCGTTGCCGATTTCAGTTGGGAGGCCAATGCCTCGCGGCTGATCGGGATTTGGGAAGAGGCGGTAGCAACCGCCCGATAGGCGAGCGCGAGGAGGAAGCCCCCCTCGCGCCGCCAATCTTACTTGCCCTCGCGCGCCAGGCGTTCCTGCCGCTCCAGCGCGGTTTCGGTCGGCACGAAGCTGCCGCTCGTCACCTTGAACCAGATCAGCATCGGCGCTGCCTGATAGATCGAGGAATAGGTGCAGACGAAAATCGCCAGAATGAGCGCCGCCGAGAAGCCGAAGATGACCTTGGGCCCCAGCACCAGCAGGCTGATCAGCGTGATCAGCATGGTGCCCGAGGTCACGACGGTACGCGCCAGCGTCTCGTTCACCGACAGGTCGAGCAGCTCGGGTAGCGGCATCTTGCGATACTTCTTCAGGTTCTCGCGGATGCGGTCATACACCACGATCGTGTCGTTCAGCGAATAGCCGATGACGGTCAGGATGGCGGCCACAATGGTGAGGTCGAACTCCATCTGCGTGATGGCGAAAAGGCCCAGCACCAGCGACACGTCGTGCACCAGGCTGAACAGCGCGCCCACGCCGAACTGCCACTCGAAGCGATACGAGATGAAGATCGAGATGGCGATGCAAGCCAGGCCCAGCGCCTTGAAGGCGGTCCAGCCCAGCTCCTTCGACACCTTGCCCGAGACCGAATCAACGCCATCGACGCGCGCGTCGGCATGGCCCTGCTTGACCGTGGCAGTGATCTTCTTGGCCATCGCGTCGGCCAGGCCGGCGTTCTTGTCCGAACCTTCGGGCAGGCGCAGGCGGATCGAGACGGCATTGGGCGCGCCAAAGGTCTGGATCACCGGCTCGCCATAGCCCAGCGCCTCGACCTCGGAGCGCAGCTGGGCGATGGGCGCGGCAGCGCTCTGGGTAAAGGTCACGCGGATCATTTGCCCGCCCACGAAATCGACGCCCAGGTTCAGGCCATGGGTGAAGATCAGCGTCCAGCTGAGCAGCATCAGCGCGGCGCTGATGATGGTGGTGGGCCACTGCCAGCGCAGGAAGCGGATGTTGGTGTTGTCAGGAACGAGTTTGAGCAAGCGCATGGTGGCAGCCCTCAGATAGTCAGGTCGGTGGGGCGCGCGCGGCGCAACCAGCCGGCAACCCACATGCGGGTCATGAACACGGCGGTGAACACCGAGGTGACGATGCCGATCATCAGCACCACGGCAAAGCCCTTGATCGGGCCAGAGCCGAATTCGAACATCAGCAGACCCGCGATGATGTGGGTGATGTTGGCGTCGAAAATGGTGCGGCTGGCTTCCTTGTAGCCCAGCTCGACCGCCTGGAACACCTTGCGGCCGCGCTTGCGCTCCTCGCGCACGCGCTCGTTGATCAGCACGTTGGCGTCGACCGCGGTGCCGATGGTGAGCACGAAGCCGGCGATGCCAGGCAGCGTGAGCGTGGTGCCGAGCAGCGACATGATGCCAAGGATCATGAACACGTTGAAGAGGACCGCGGCGTCGGCATAAAGGCCAAAGCGGCCATAGGTGAGCGCCATGAACAGCACCACCGCCACCGTGCCCACGCCCATGGCGACAACGCCCTTCTGGATCGAGTCAGCGCCCAGGTCAGGGCCAACGCTGCGCTCCTCGACGACCTTGAGGTCGACCGGCAGAGCGCCCGAACGGAGCGAGATGGCCAGCTGACCGGCGCTCTGCGCGGTAAAGCTGCCCGAGATCTCGGCGCTGCCGCCCATGATGGCGCTGCGGATGGCCGGGGCCGACAGGGCCTTGCCATCGAGGATGATGGCGAAGCGCTTGCCCACGTTCTGGCTGGTGAGGCGCGCAAACTGCTCGCCGCCCTGCTGGTCGAACGAGATGTTGACCACCGCCTGGTTGTTCTGGTCATAGCCCTGCTTGGCATCGGTCAGGCGGTCGCCCTTGATGCCGCCAAGACGCTGCACGGCAATCGCCTGCCCGCCCTCGGCATAAGGCACGATCTCGTCGCCCGGAGGGGCGATGCCCTGCGCCACATCGGTGGGCGAGGCGTTTTCGTCGACCAGCTTGAACTCGAGCTTGGCGGTCTGGCCCAGCAGCGCCTTGAGCTGCGCGGGGTCTTTCAGGCCCGGCACCTGCACGACGATGCGGTCGCTGCCCTGGCGGATGATGGTCGGCTCGCGCGTGCCCAGCGCGTCGATACGCTTGCGCACCACTTCGGTGGCGGTATCCATCGCGCGGTTGATCTCGCCGTCGATGCCTTCCTTGGTGGGGGTCAGCACAATGCGGGTGGTGTCCTGCACGGTCAGGTCCCAGTCGCGCTTGCCGGTCAGGCCCGCGCCATTGGTCAGCGGCACGATGGCTTCGCGCGCGGCATCAACCTCGGCTGCGTCCTGCACCATGAACGAGAGCGCGCCGCCCTTGTTTGAGATGTCGCCAAAGTGCACCTTGCCCGATTTCTTGAGGGCGGCGCGCAGTTCCTCTTCCTTGACCTCGAGGCGCTGGCTGACCACCTGGTCGGCGTTGGCCTCAAGCAGGAGGTGGCTGCCGCCAGCCAGGTCGAGGCCGAGGCTGATTTTGGGCGCCGGCAGCGCGGACGGCCAGGGCAGCCCCGCCATCGAGGCGATCGACGGCAGCGCGGCAACACAGGCCGCCAGCGTCAGGAACCAGTAGAAGAGCTGTTTCCAGCGAGGAAAGTCGAGCATCGTCGTTGAGCGCTTTCGCCTTTTGGCTGGTCGCCGGTTAGATTGGCCGGATTGGCCTTGAACGGGTGGTAGGCAGCGAATCGCCCGGCCGGCCTTGCGGCTGCCGGGCTGATCGATGCCTTGCGCAGGTCAGATGGGCGCGGCGCCTGACATCGTCAACCACCGCCCCCGCGCAAAGGCCCGCGCGAAGGAATGCCGTGTCAGTCGTTGGCGGGCTTGCCGCCGGTGGGCGCGATCACGTCCGAGATCGTCGACTTGAGCGCGCGCACCCGCACGTTAACGCCCAGTTCGAGATCAACGTAGTCGTCCTCGACCTTGATCACCTTGGCCACCAGACCGCCGCCGGTCAGCACCTGATCGCCCTTCTTGATGCCGGCCAGCTTGGCCTTGTGGTTCTTCTGCTGCTGCATTTGCGGGCGCAGGATCA